>VEQB01000207.1 GCA_018883485.1 Bacteroidota bacterium | reverse complement strand
ATCTGCAACCCTTCCCCTTATGGCAAGTTGTTGAGCTACAGTATCCCCAAATACTAGTAATAGCAAAAAAACAATAATGAATTTTAAACCCGACAAAGTGTTTTATTTAATTGGGTAAAAATAACAAAATATAAAAATTGTCAACTATTTGTTTTAGTGAATAAACAAATAGTAATTTAGCGCTGTTTATTTACTGTATTATATAAATAGAAAAATGCTATGGGTCAAGAATTTAAGAAAAAGTTTATCGAAAAAGCAACACCATTATCTGGAGAAATCAAGTCTTTTGTAAAGCAACATGCCGATTTTGCGCTCGGAGTTTTTACAGTAGAAGATGTGTATGCAGGGATGAAAGGTGTAATTGGATTGCTTACCGAAACTTCTTTATTAGATGCAAACGAAGGAATTCGCTTTAGGGGTCATACTATTCCAGAATTAAGGGCAAAGCTTCCAAAAGTTCCAGGTGGTACAGAGCCTTTGCCAGAAGGTTTATTCTATTTAATGGTATTAGGAGAGATTCCTACATATGAGGATGTGGTTAAAATTCAAGAGGGATGGCAGCAAAGGGCAGAAGTACCTGCTCATGTGTTTGCAGCTATTGATGCCTTGCCAATTACTACGCATCCTATGACACAATTTAGCATTGGAATCATGGCTATGCAAACCGAATCTGTTTTTGCTAAGGCCTACAGAGATGGTATTAATAAAAAGGATTATTGGGATCCTACCTATGAAGATATTAATAATTTATTGGCGCGTTTGCCGAGAATAGCAGCCTATATTTATAGAAGAACGTATAAAAATAATGAACATATTGCTCCAGATCCTAAATTAGATTGGGCAGCAAATTTTGCGCATATGTTAGGCTATGACCAGCCAGAGTTCTATAAGTTAATGCGTTTGTACTTAACCATTCATGCCGATCATGAAGGTGGCAATGTTTCGGCACATACAACACATTTAGTTGGTTCAGCTTTAAGTGATCCTTACTTGGCTTTCTCTGCCTCTATGAATGGTTTGGCCGGCCCATTACATGGCTTAGCCAACCAAGAAGTTATAAGATGGATTTTTGAATTGCAAGAAAATATTGGCAAAAACCCTAGCAAGGAAGAGATAGCTAATTACATTAGAAAGACATTAACGGATGGTAAAGTGGTTCCAGGTTATGGGCATGCAGTTTTGCGCAAAACAGACCCACGCTTTTTAGCCCAACAAGAATTTGCAAAAACCTATATGCCAGATGATGAATTGGTGAATATAGTTTGGAATATTTATGAAGTAGCTCCGCCGATTTTGGAAAGTACAGGTAAGATTAAAAATCCTTGGCCTAATGTAGATGCGCATTCTGGTGCATTACTTTTACATTACGGTTTTAAAGAGTATGATTTTTATACTGTTCTTTTTGGTGTTTCGAGAGCTTTAGGCGTAATGGCTTCTTTACTTTGGGATAGAGCTCTTAGTTTACCAATTGAAAGGCCTAAATCTGTTACCTTTGAGTGGTTACAAAATGCTGTAGCGGCGCGCAAAGGCACTGTTTAACATAAAGTGATGCAAAAGCTCTTTTTGGTTTTTTTGCTAGGAAGTCTTTTGGTATTTGGGGGCTGTGGGGTTTACACACAAAGTGGGGCCTCCATCCATCCCGAGGCAAAAACGTTTAGCGTTGGTTTTATAGCAAACAATGCCAGTATTGTGGCGCCTACTTTAAGTCAGGTACTCACAGAAAAGCTAAAAACTAAATTTATTAACGAAACACCTCTAAAGCTTACAAATGCAGAGGGTGACATGCATTTTACAGGAAAAATTACAAGTTATGTTTCTGCACCTGCAGCAATTACTGGCTCGCAAACTAATGCGGTAAATCGCTTAACTGTAACGGTTGAAATTACCTGCGACAATCGCCTTGAAGACGACAAGAGCTTTACGCAAACCTTTTCTAATTTCACAGATTTTGATGCCCAGAAGGATTTTGCCGCCTTAGAAAATGAATTGATTGTTAAAATTTGTGATGGTTTGGTTCAAGACATCTTTAATAAAGCTTTTATTAATTGGTAAATTGACCAATGTTTCATTTTTTTCTATATTGCCTCTCAATTAAACGGCTTTGAACAAATACGATTTTACAATATTAGTTAAAAATCCTTCCAACATAGGCGAGGCAGATGCCGCTAAACTTAGGGAATTGGTAAAAGCTTATCCCTATTTTTCGTTGGCAAGAAATTTATTAGTAAAGTCATTACATAAATCAAAACATTACGAGTACGACATTTTTTTGAAGCAGGCTGCTTTACTTAGTGGTAATCGTTCTGTATTGTATAATTTAGTTCATGATTTACCCTTAAATATAGATAGTTCTGCCGCGTTAGAAGAAAAAGTAGAATCGCTTAACATCAGCCGTGTTTTAGATGTTTTTCCAGATAGTATTGTCGTAAATATTCCTGATCAAGCAGTTGAGATTATTCCTGAACCAACAAATGAGATTATACCCGAACCAACAGTTGAGGTAACTCTAGAGCCAGAAGTAACAGAAGTAAGAGAAATTAAATCCACCGTGGTTGATTTGGATGGAATTAAAGAAGATGAAAAACTTTTAACGCCTGCAGGTGATTTTGTTAAGAATCAAGACCCTTTTGAGGTTCCAGAAATTCCTAAATTAGACGGTGAATCATTAATTGGTAATATAGATGCAGAGGAAGATGTTTTAGGTGGTTTTGATATTGGTAGTTTAAATGAATTGGGTTCTTGGAAGCCAGCAGCACCAATTTATATTGAAACCAAAACTCCTGAGCCTGCACCAATAGTTGCCATTACACCTATACCTGTTGAAGAAATAGTTGAAGCAAAAGTTGTAGAATTAGTTCAAGAAGAACCACTTAAAGAGGCCATGGCCCAAACCGCCTCAGAAAAGGAGCAGGTAAAACCGCAAGAGGATGATTTCTTTGCGTGGTTAAACGATAAATCAGGCGAGAAATCAAATGAGGAATCAGCTCCCGTGAAAAAGGTAGTGGAGGATACTGTCTTTGTGGAATCGTTTACCCAAACTATTGCTACCAAAGCCAATAAAGTTTTAAGCGAGGAAATACATACAAATGGTTCAGAAAAATTAGCAGAGCCAAATGATGAGCTAAATCTGCTTAAGAGTTTAGAGCAATACGAAATAGACATATTCTTAGCGCCTATATACCGCAAGGCAAGTTTTGATATGCAATTATTTGATATCACCTTTGGGCAAATCTTTCCTGATTCTGGGCGTCCATTAACAAAGTCTAAACCGGCGCCGTTGATTGAGGAAGTTCCTGTTTCCAGATTAGTGGATACTAAAGAGAAAGAAGAAACTCTAGTAGAGATGCCTGCGCCAAGTTTCGATTACCAGCCCATTTTGGAAGTTCCTAAATTGCAACGAGAGCCACAGGCAGTAGAATCTATTTTGGAGAAATTTATTAGAGAAAACCCATCTATTGCGCGGCCCAAAAGTGAATTTTACAACCCAGTAAATATGGCTAAGCAAAGCGCTGAGTCCGACTCTGAATTGGTAAGTGAAACATTAGCAGCTATTTATCTGCGTCAGGGTTTGCACAAAAAAGCAATTGGTATGTATGAAAAATTAGGGTTGCTTTATCCCGATAAATTAGCGTATTTCGCAGACCTAATTCAAAAAGTTAAAAACGAAAATAATTTAGACTGATATGTTAACTATTCTTTTAATTCTTATAATAGTAGCTTGTTTATTGCTTACACTGCTAGTATTAATTCAAAATCCTAAAGGCGGTATTGCTGCAAACTTTGTTGCGCCAAGTCAAATTATGGGTGTAAAACGCAGCACAGATGTAGTAGAAAAAGCTACATGGTATTTAGCAGCAGCTTTAATCGTACTTTCTTTGGCAAGCAATTTCTTACGGCCTACAGAATCGGGTGCAGATGCTGTAAATGAATCTAGAATTAAAGAAAGTATAGAACAGCAAAGTGTGCCTGCAGCTCCGCAACCAGCGCAACCGGCGCAAGAACAACCAGCAGCGCAACCAGCTCAATAATATTTGAAGTATTAAAAGCCTCTAGAATACTTTCTAGAGGCTTTTTTATGCAATCAATTCTTTGCTTAAAAACGTTTGCGTAAGAAAAAGTTTAAGCCAGAACTCCAAGGTTTCTGTATAATCCAATCTGGGTTATCTGCCATGTTGTTTAAACCTAATCTTAGGTGCGGCATTAAACCAACAGAAGCTCTAGCATTTAAATTCCACGAAACTGAGGGTGCAAGATTGGCAAACCAAACATTTTTAAATTGAGGAAAGGCGTTTTTATCGCTGGCAATTAACAAGCCAACACAAGTAGGATCGGGCATGTAAGCATTTACTAAATTAAGTCTGCCATAACTCATGCCCACATTTAAATCAACATTCCAATCTTCGTAGTTTGCAATTTTGAAACCCATATAGATGGGGAATTCTGTTAAGCTATATTTATTTTCTAGCGCATAAGTGCTACCCACAATAATAGAATCTTGTTTGTGCAAATAATAGTTTGGTGCTTGCACTTGGTTCATAGCTGTATCCACTGGTAAAATATTGTATTGTACTTTTTGCGTGAAGGAAACTATTCCAATTCCTGCGCGCACATACCATTTGTTTGCAAAGGAGTATTCTGCCTGAATACCTCCACTAAAATCAAGTTGCGGGGCTTCAATTTTTTGTCTTAAATTAAAGGCTTTCTCTAGGTCATATTTTTTAGTATCAGGCATAGTTAATGTCATATAGCTCATGTGTATAC
>VEQB01000206.1 GCA_018883485.1 Bacteroidota bacterium | reverse complement strand
GAATTTACGCTTGCTCACAGCCTATGCCGAAATTTTTAGCCGAAATTTTAATGTAGAAGCCATCACTAAACAAAGTGCTGGAGATGCCTACAAAAACAAAGTGAAAAATGCATTGATAACCTTTAAATAAATAGGAGTATGTCTTTAAATAAAGTACTATTAATTGGCAATTTGGGTCAAGACCCAATAATTCGTTATCTTGAAAATAGTAGAGTAGTTTGCAATTTTACGATGGCTACCAATGAATATTATACTGATAAAAATGGCGACAGAAAGGTAGAAACCGAATGGCACATGATAGAAGCTTGGGACCAATTGGCCAAAAATTTAGATCAACTAAAACTCAAAGGCTTTCTTAGAAAGGGGAGTCAGGTGTATGTTGAAGGCCGAATTAGGACCGAGAATGTTAAAGATAAGAACGGAAATGAGGTGCAACGAAAAAAAATAAAGGCCATTAATATTCAATTTTTACATCAGCCTAAAGATAGCGAACCCCAACAACATCCTAATTCTGAACACCAATAGTTTTGATAACTCCCTGTAATTATTATTTTTGTGGTAAATATATTTAAATCAAATAATGGGAGAACCTCCGCTTAGTCATTTACTGCAAATCTTAAATCCCGAACTTAGTTCTTCAGATTCTTTATCTATCTTACTATCGCTTGCGGCTATTGTTTTCTTAATTTTTTGCTCGGCTTGTTTCTCTGGATCTGAAAATGCCTTATTTTCATTGAATGCATCTCAGCTAGAAGAATTACAAGAAGTGCCAGGTCAGAAAGCCAATGCTATAAATTATCTTACAAGGCACCCTAAAAAGTTGTTAGCTACTATTTTGATAGCCAATACCTTTGTAAATATAGCTGTGGTAATGGTTACCAGTGCTTTATTTCAAACCATATTTACCTTTTCTGTTTATCCTTGGTTGGGGATTGTACTCGAACTTGTTTTGGTAACATTTATGTTGGTTCTCTTTGGTGAGGTTGTTCCTAAAATTTATTCGTTTCAACATAATATTAAAGTTGCTGCCATGCTTGCTGTACCTTTGTTTAGAACATATCAAGTTCTAAAACCATTGGTTATGGTTTTAGAACATTCTACTAGTATTATAGATAAGCGCATCACTAAAAAAGGACATATTTTTTCTGCAGATGAATTAACCCATGCTATTGATATTACCTCTGAATTAGATACACCAAAACAGGAGAAAAGTATATTAAAAAGCGTAGTAAATTTTGGCAATACAAATGTGAGGCAGATTATGCGCCAACGGCCAGATATTGTTGGGGCCGACACCAGTTTAAACTTTAAGCAATTGATGTTACATAATATCGATTCGGGTTATTCAAGAATACCTGTTTATGAAGGTAATTTGGATCAAATTAAGGGCATTTTGTTTACCAAAGACTTGCTCATACATATGAATGAGCCGGATGAATTTGATTGGAGAACACTGTTAAGACCAGCGTTTTTTGTCCCAGAGAGTAAGAAAATTGATGATTTATTAAAGGAATTTCAAACCAAAAGAGTTCATCTAGCTATTGTAGTAGATGAGTTTGGTGGAACTAGCGGCTTAGTAAGTATGGAAGATATTGTGGAGGAAGTTTTTGGCGAAATTCAGGATGAATTTGACGAAGATGAACATGTATTTACCAGAATAAATGCTAATAATTTTGTTTTTGAAGCAAAAATGCTCATTAATGATGTTTGCAGATACATGGAAATAGATGCTACTATTTTTGATGATGTTAGAAATGAAGCCGAAACCTTAGGAGGGTTATTATTAGAGCTCAATGGCGATTTGCCGAAAATTGGAACTGAGCTTAAATATAAAAACTTCACATTTAAGATTGAATCTGCAGATGCTCGAAAAATTAAGCGTGTAAAAGTTACCCTTGTTCCATAAGGTATGAAGTTAATGTTGCCAATACTTGCTTTTTTGCTTCTGGTTGCATCCTGCGCTGGCGAAGAGAATACAACCCCACGTCCAAAAGGCTATTCTCGTTTAGAATTTCCCAAGCGCGTAAATCAAAGGTTTCAATTAGACAAGTGTAATTATAGTTTTGAGCAGCCCAATTATGTAGCCGTAGAATTAGACCCTTACCCCAACGCAGAAGAATGTTGGTACAATGTTCAATATCTGCCATTTGGTGCAACTTTACATTTAAGTTACAAGCCCATAAAAAATAGAGAAGAACTGTTCCTTTTATTAAATGATTCGCGTGAAATGGTTTTTAAACATGTAATGCGTGCCGACCAAATAGTTGAAAATTATTTAAATACTCCGCAGTTTCATGGTATCTTTTATGAATTGGATGGCAGTACAGCTACCAATGCCCAGTTTTATGTTACCGATAGCACGCACCATTTTTTAAGAGGTTCGTTGTACTTTAACTCAAGAACAAATCAAGATTCTATAGCTCCAGTTCTGGCTCACTTAAAGAAGGATGTTATTCATTTAATAAATACCTTGGAATGGAAAAATTAGAAACAATATGGCTTCTATTTTTCGCCAAGAATTAAACTTGGATTAATTCTCTTTCCTTTTCTCAATTTAAATTTATCTACACTAAATTTCTTTATATGGGAAATGGCTTCATCCACTGAATCAGTTACCAAAAGATATTCTCTAATTTCGGTAGCAGAAACAGTTTCATTTTTAATCATATCCTCTGTTAACTCAATAAGATTTTTCCAATAATCACGTCCCATCAATACAACTGGAAACTCATTAATTTTACCTGTTTGTATGAGTGTTAAAGCTTCAAACATTTCATCCATAGTACCCCATCCTCCAGGCATAATTACATAGCCATAAGAATATTTAATGAGTAATGTTTTTCTAACAAAAAAGTACCTAAAATCTACCCATTTGGTAAGATATGGATTTTCCTTTTGCTCATGCGGCAATTCTATATTACATCCTATACTAATACCATTGTTTTCAAATGCACCACGGTTGGCGGCCTCCATAATTCCTGGGCCACCACCCGTCATAACTGCAAAGCCTAGTTCTGTAAGTTTTGAACCTAGTTCTCTTGCTTGCTGGTAATATAAGTTGTCCTCCTTAAAACGGGCACTTCCAAAAACAGTAATGCAAGGACCTAAAAAGTGTAAAGCTCTGAATCCATTTATAAATTCCCGCATAACTTTAAACAGAAAGAAAAATTCTTTTCTTCTCGATCGTGGCCCTTCTAAAAACCTTCTTTCGCTGTTAAATTTGCTTTCTACTGCTTTCAATATTTCCATAGTAGCCATCTCTTAAAACTTAAAACTTAAAACTTAAAACTTAAAACTAAAGAAGCGTATTAGCCAAATTCGCCAATTCAGATCTTTCCCCTTTTTCTAATGTAATATGCGCATATAATGGATTGTCTTTTACTCTATCAATTAGATAAGATAAGCCATTAGATTGCGAATCGAGGTAAGGCGTATCAATTTGGAAGATATCACCTGTAAAAACAACCTTTGTTCCTTCGCCAGCGCGCGTAATAATGGTCTTAACCTCAAGTGGAGTAAGGTTTTGGGCTTCATCAATGATGAACATGATATTAGATAAACTTCTACCTCTAATATAAGCCAAAGGAGTTACCACTAACTTTTCTTGGTTAATCATATCCGTAATTTTTTGATACTCCTTGTCTGTTTCCTTCCATTGGTTTTGAATCAGTTTTAAGTTATCCCATAAAGGCTCCATGTAAGGGTTAATTTTTGATTTAATATCCCCAGGTAAGTAGCCAATATCTTTATTACTTAGCGGAATAATAGGGCGTGCTAAAAATATTTGCCTAAAACTTGATTTTTGCTCTAGGGCTGCTGCCAATGCCAATAGGGTTTTACCAGTTCCCGCAACGCCTTGTATAGTTACTAATTTGATAGCAGGATTAAGTACTGCATGCATAGCAAATGCTTGCTCAGAGTTTCTGGGCTTAATGCCATACGCTCCTGTTTTATTAACGCGCTCTAAGGCCTCTGTTTCTGGGTTGAACCAAGTTAACACTGAATTAGAATTGTTTTTCAAAATGTAAAAGTGATTGGCAATTGCCTTTCCTTTTAGGGCCAATTCGCTATTTGCAAAACCTTTGGTATAAATCTCATCTATAACAGATGCTTTAACTTTTTCTACAACACTTCTGCCTGTTCTTAAGGTATCAATATTCTTAATTTTACCCGTTTCATAATCTTCTGCTTGTAGGTTCAAAGATTTTGCCTTTAGCCTAAGGTTTACATCCTTGGTAACCAATATTACCGGCCTTTCTGGGTATTGCTCTTTTAAAGAAATTGCTGCATTTAAAATACGGTGATCCGCCTTTCGCTCGCCAAATACGACTTGGGCATCTACCTTAACTTTTTCATTCATTATCACCTTAAACTTCCCTCTGCTGGGCCCATTTATGGGAATCCAATTGGTGAGAATATGATCGCCAGATAACTTGTCAATGTACCTAATAAACTCTCTTGCCTCAAAATTTATGGTATCGTTTCCCTTTTTAAAATTATCTAATTCCTCTAGCACGGTAATAGGTATTGCAACATCATGTTCTGCAAAATTTTTGATACACTTATTGTCGTATAGGATAACCGATGTGTCTAAAACAAAAATCTTTTTTAGGGCCTCAGGTTTCTTCTGAACTTTTAAGGGTGCTTTCTTTTTAGGGGCTGCTTTAATTAATTTAGCCATATAATGTTGTTAATAATTTGGTAACGTAACAACCAAATGTTCAATTATATTTTATTATAAAGACATAGAACTTTTAAACATTTGTGGAAAGGGCGGGATATGGC
>VEQB01000205.1 GCA_018883485.1 Bacteroidota bacterium | reverse complement strand
GCCTGATACACACCACCACCCTTGTTCAAGAAGTTAATAAATATTTAAATAGTGGAAAGAAAATTGAAATCAAGGTCAAAGCGCTTGAAAAAGGAAGCTTTTTATGCCATATTGAAATTGTAGAAACTACATTAGACAGTTTAAAAAACCTATTAACAAAAGATAATATAGAAGTTGGCGCTGCTATTGTTGGAACAGTTGTTGGGCTAATAGAGTTAAAGAAATTTTTGAAAGGAAAAAAAGCTAAGGAAGTTCAACAACAAGGTAATAAAACAAAAATTGTCAACAAGGATGGAAATACAATAATTATTGAAAACGCTACTTTTAACATTTATGAACACAGCCCCGTTGTAAAAGATGCTTTAGCTCAAAATTTTGATGTTTTAAATAATGACCCTGCAATTACTGGATTTGAGATCACAGATAAAGATGAAAAGGCACTTGTAAGAGTTGATAAAACCGAGTTTGCTGATTTATCCCAGAAGTCAGAAGAGGTTGAAGAAGGTGAGAGGAAAATTATTGAAGCCGCCACAGTAAACGTTATTCGTGTATCTTTTGAAGAAAATTTAAAATGGGATTTTTACTATCGAGGTATAAAAATAGCGGCTAAAATAACTAACCCTTCATTTTATGAGTTGATTGACAAAGGAGAAGCCTTTGCAAAAGGAGATGTAATGGAGGTAGAACTACAAATAAATCAAAAGTTTGATGAGAGTGTAAATACTTTTGTAACCAAATCATACCAGGTTAATAAAATTCTTAGACACCTTTCAAGAAATGAACAGCAAAAGATAAATTTCAAACCAGAGGTTTAAAACCTATCGCTTCACCACTAAATTCCAGCCAGCTTGCTTGGCAATTTGTTTCATAGATTCTATCATGTTTATTCCCTTTTTGGCAGCCTCTACCAATAGTAAACTTTCCATGGCTTTTTGGTAAATTAGTTCTTTGGCTTTGGCATTCATTTTAGATAAATCTGCAGCACCAAATTCATTAAATACGCCCTCTTGCAAATCGTAATAGTCTAGTGAGTGGTCTAAACTAAGAATAGTAGGTTTGGGTATATTAAACATAGTAGTGGTTTTTGTAGCCGTATTAGTTTCAAATTGCATTTGCCCCAAATCATAACCGGCAGAAACCTTTGCGCTTACCCTAATTATAGCTTTCTTTTGAAAGGGAAACCAATTACTTCTATTCATGCTAGCAAAGTAACGAATCTAAGGCATAAAAAAACCGACACTAGGTCGGTTTTTAAAATTTTATACCCGTAGGTAAGATTAGTGTGCGCAACAAGCTTTTTTCTTTTCTCCGCTTGCGCAGTTTTTTTCTTTAGCTTCAGAGCTGCACTCTTTTTTAGATTTCTTTTTCTTGCTCTTCTTTTCTTTGTCTTTACCTGCAACTGGCGAGTTTTCGCTGCTTACAGTTTGAACAGATGAATTGTTATCTGAAACAGTAGTAGCAGATAAAGTTTGTGCGTTTACATTACTTAAAGCAAATGCAACAAAAGCGATTAACACTAATAATTTCTTCATACTCATTAAATTTATGATACAAATGTAAGCATTCGGTTTATTAAAATCCACTTAATTAACTTCGGCTATAATGGTTCTGCCACCTTTCACTTTTTGGTTCAAGGCTACCTTTACTTTGGCATCTAAGGGTAAAAACAAATCTACTCTCGAACCAAATTTAATAAAGCCCATTTCGCCACCTTGTTTTGCCGCATCCCCTTCTTTTACGTACCAAACAATGCGTTTGGCTAGGGCTCCCGCAATTTGTCTAAATAAAATCTCGGTGCCACTCTTTTTCTGAATTACGGTTGTGGTACGTTCATTTTCGGTAGAACTTTTAGGATGCCAAGCCACCAAATATAGGCCAGGATGGTATTTAAAATACTTAACTATACCACTCACAGGATTTCTATTTACATGCACATTAAAGGGGTTCATAAACACAGAAACTTGCAAACGTTTTCCTTTAAAATATTCTGGCTCTTCTACTTCTTCTATCACCACAACCTTGCCATCTGCAGGAGAAATAATTAAATTTTCTCCTTCTGTAACGGTAATAGTTGGGTTCCGAAAAAACTGTAGCACAATAACAAGTAATACCAAAGAAAGAATCAAAACAGCATCTTGCAGCCAAGCTATATTTGGCGCTAACCAAGCAACTAAGGCATTTAAACCAAAGAGAACTAGTAACGAAATGAGTATAGTGGCTTTGCCTTCTTTATGAATCATTCTGTTGTATTATAAGCCAAACTTACCACGCAAGGTTTCTACCTCTGCCACTTTTTTAATAGCTACAACATAAGCGGCAATACGCATGCTGCATTTGTGCTCTAAAGAAGCGCTATAAACATTTTCGAAGGCAGTTTTCATTACACGGTCGGCACGGCGATACACGCGCTCTTCTGTCCAAAAGTAACCCAAGCGGTTTTGAACCCACTCAAAATAACTTACGGTAACACCACCAGCATTGGCCAAAATATCTGGCACAACCATAATACCCTTTTCATTAAGCACGGCATCTGCACTAGCAGAGGTTGGTCCATTAGCACCTTCTACAATAAGTTTCGCCTTGATCCTATCTGCATTTTCTGCAGTTATTTGATCTTCCATAGCAGCAGGAACTAGCACATCTACTTCTAGTTCTAATAATTCTGCGTTGGTAATTTTTTTGCCTGCAGTAAATCCTTCTAAAGTTCCTTTATTGCCATCGCGGTAAGCAATAGCGGCTTCAACATCTATTCCTTCTGGGTTATAATAAGCACCGCTCACATCAGAAAGTGCCACCACTTTCATGCCCTGCGAAGCCAATAATTTAGCAGAGATTGAGCCCACATTACCAAAACCTTGTACAGCAGTAGTAGCGCCTACGATATTAATTTTAAGCTTAGATAAGGCAGAGCGTGTGCTTACCATTACACCGCGACCTGTAGCTTCTACCCTTCCTAAAGAACCACCTAATACCAATGGTTTACCAGTAACTACGGCTGGGGTGCTATATCCTTTTAGTTTAGAATATTCGTCCATAATCCAAGCCATTTCTTGTTGGCCGGTACCCATATCTGGAGCAGGAATATCTTTATCTGGACCAAAAACATCTACCATTAAATCGGTATAGGCGCGTGTTAAGCGTTCTAATTCGCCTTTGCTCATAGAACGTGGGTCGCACTTAATGCCCCCTTTTCCACCACCATAAGGAATACCCACTACGGCGCATTTCCAGGTCATCCAAGCAGCTAAGGCTTTCACCTCATCTAAATGAACATCCATGCTGTAACGTATTCCGCCTTTAGAAGGCCCAAGGTTAGCATTATGTACAACGCGAAAGCCTTCGAATACTCGAACCTTTCCATTGTCCATTGTAACTGGAATATTTACAATAACGGCCTTTTGAGGAGCCTTTAAAACATTGTAGTCGCTTTCATCTAATCCAATGATGCGCGCTGCTTCGTCGAATCTCGACATCATAGACTCGAAAGGGTTTTCCGAGCTGTGTTTAATCACATTTTCTGTGCCTGACATAGGTTTATTATCTTAATTTGTTAGGTTGGGCGAACATACAAAAAATACCGTTATTTTGCATATGCTTGTAACAATTGCCACTTATACCTCTATATATGAGGCCTCCCTAGTAAAAGGAATGCTAGAAAATGAAGGAATTCCCGCCTTTTTAAAAGACGAATTAATTAATCAAATAAACCCCCTTTACGCCATTGCTATTGGCGGCATAAAGCTACTTGTTGACGAACAATTTAAGCAGCAAGCCCTTCAATTGATAAAAGAAACAAAAAAAAGTGGAGAGATGGATTAAGTTAAAGTTCAGATACAAGCGGCCATAGGCTAAATAATAGCTGCTTCCTAATTGCTCAACAACAAATAAAAGTAAGCTGCGGGTACTGATAAAAACACCCCATCAAATCTATCGAGTACGCCCCCGTGGCCGGGTAATAAATTGCCGCTGTCTTTAATTTTTAAGTTGCGCTTCAGCAGAGATTCTACTAAATCTCCAAGAGTGCCAAAAATTACAATGATGGCGCCTAATACCATCCAATCCAAACTACTTATATCGTCCCAGAATAAACTAATTAGATAGGCCACGCCAATAGTGAGTATAGTAGCACCAATACTTCCCTCCCAAGTTTTCTTGGGGCTTATGCGCTCAAATAATTTGGTTCGACCCAATTTTTTGCCTACCAAATAGGCAAAAGTATCACTGCTCCATTGCAATATAAAAAAGCCCAAGGGAAGCGAATAACTATAAGAAAAGGAATTGAAATAGCCAAAATCTGCCAGCATACTTATGGGCAAACAAATGTAAATGATACCCAAAATTTGAAAGGCCAAGGTATCAAATTCTCTGCCTGTATTTTCGAATAGTTTAACTACAAACAGCAACATAAATACTGGTATTAAATGGTAGAACCATCCTGTGCTTAAATCTCCTCTAATAATTAAGGCAAACATTATATTGATAATACTCCCAGCAATAATACCTAGATATTTTTCAATCCAGTTTTTATCGGGTAACATTAATTCATAAAACTCTAAGAGGCATAAAAAGTTAATGGTAAACAAAAGCACTAAAAAGCTCCATTCGCTTATCAGTGTTGCAAAAATAATGGTAGATACAAATATTGCTCCTGTTAAGGCTCTCTGCCAGAAATTATTCATTATACGTTTTTATTAAATCTATTTTTAATATAACAAACCACAAGAGGTCGAAGAAAATATAGACCTGCAAATGTAGCCCCTGCGCTTAAAACCACCCAATACCAAGCAAAAGTATAAGATTCATCTATCCAAGCA
>VEQB01000204.1 GCA_018883485.1 Bacteroidota bacterium | reverse complement strand
GCTAACAACCTTATTGGCCAAAAGCCTCTCCTATTATATGTGTATCTAAATCTTGAATCATACTTAGCAGTATCAATATATTGCTGCGCTGTCCACGCTACATTGTTTCTTACATAACCCGGTAACAATGGGTTCTCGCCTTGTATATCCCAAAAGTTACGGCTCGTATTGGTACTTGTAGCTACCAACTCATAAGGGCTATTGATCCATACTGTATCTGTTGGTGCTGTTGCTGTACTTGGTTGGCTTGGGAAGAAGTTGGCTATCGGCGGTAATACCGGGCCGCCGCCACCCGATGCACTTACTATATTCACTGTATAATCTTCAGTTTCACCCCAAGTATATGTACCACATGGCATAATGGAAGCAGTATTGCCACCTTCTACTTGAACAAGACGCATTCTGGTTAAACCTAGCGGAGTGCCTGCAGGAACTGTAAAATTTAGAGTGTGCAAAGATGGGAAACCTGGGCCACCTACAATATTTCCAAGCAATTCTGCAGCGTCAAAAGTTTGGTTTCTATTGTAATCTATCCAGATATTACAAGAGTTAGGGTAAAAGAAACCACTGCATTGAGTGAGTTCAACCGTTACAGTATAAGTACTACCTGGTAATAGAGAAACAGCAGGAACGGTAATGGTAAAATCTTGGTATTGTGGAACAGTTCCGTAGCAAGCAGAAATATTATTAAAACCTGTAGAAAAGGCGCCGGTGATTGCTACTCTTGATATATCATCATCTGCGGCAGATGTTGCACCAGAGGTGCAATATTGTGCATTTAAATTACTAGCCCCAAAAGCGAGGAATAGGAGGAGTAAAAAGCTGGTAAGTACTTGTTTTTTCATATATGTTATTAGTTTATTTTTCATGCAATAGTTATCAAAAATATCCATTTCCATAGAAATTCCAAATTAAGGGACAGAAAATTCTGTGTTCTTAGTAAAACTGGTATCAGACAGAGATAACAAAAAGTTAAGTAAATCTATTTTTTCTTGCGGCGTTAGGTTCAAACCGCCCTCTGGAAAATGTTTTGCGATATTAGGATCAATATTGGGCGAATTTTTTACCCCAGAATTGTAAAATTCAATTACCTCCATAAGTGTATTAAATCTGCCATCGTGCATGTATGGCGCCGAGAAGGCTAGATTTCTAAGTGATGGTGTTTTAAACTTTCCAATATCAAAAGGATTACCTGTAATTCTAAATAAACCACTGTCTTTTGGGGTGACATCTAAGCCATTATTATGAAACAAATAATCAGTAAAAAATGGAGAGCTTAAGTTCCCATGGCAATGGAAGCAATCTCCTTTGCCCTCAGTCACAAAAACAAACATGCCATTTATTTCGCTGGGAGTCCTCAAACGCTCGCGCCGTTCTGCCTTATCCCATGGAGAATTGGAGGATATCAAAGTCCGTTCAAATTGAGAAAGCGCCTTTGCCAAACGAATAGACGTAATTGTGTCGGAACCAAAAGCGCGTTTAAATAAGCCAGGATACTCGGGATGGTTTTTTAATCGGTTCAAAACGGGTTCTAAAGAAGGATTGGCCATTTCTAAGGGATTTAAAATTGGACCAAGCGCTTGTCTCTCTAAATCATTTGCACCTCCATCCCAAAAGAACCGCCTTCCAGATTGATTGTATTTTTCTGCCCAACCTAGATTAAATAGTGGCATTGAATGTCTCTCACCTTTCTGCCCAAAAGTACCAAAACTAAAAGCCAATGGATCTGAAAATGCGTTTTCTTGTTTGTGGCAACTTGCGCAACTTTGCTTATTGTTAACAGACAGAATAGGGTCGTAAAACAGCTTTTTACCAAGAGCCACACCAGTATTTGTGAGTGGATTATCTGCAGGAATTGGGAAGCTAGACCAACCTAAATTGCCTGGCAATACTAAATTGTAGGGTGTAGGATCGTAGGCATAAATATCTTTCTCAGAGCTTAGTGGTGCATCTTTTCTGCAAGCAACCCAAAGGCTTGTTACACTAACAATTGCTATAAGAATAAGTTGCTTTTTCATTACTGTAAAATTGAGGTAACACTTATCATATCTTGCATGTTTTGCAATATCTTAAGGTTTGATGGGTCGGCAGGAGAATGCACATCATGCCCATCCTTTACAAAACTATAAACATTTGGGTTCATCCACATTTCTTCTAAATCTATGTTTAAGGTAATGGTTGGAGCAGTAGATTTAATTTTAAAACCAAGCAAAGATACAGTATTTACTGGAATGGATGCGCTACCTCCTACATGGGTTCCAAAGGTTTTACCTTTTGTAGTGGTGCCTTCAAACTTAAAGAAAATATAGCCGGTAGCCCAGGTCCAAAACATGCCATAAGCAGGGTCTAAAGCACCCTCTTGCAAACCACTACTATTTCTTATGCTATCTACTCCCAATATGGCAGAAACACTTTGGTAAACGCCAGCAGGAACGTTATTAATTTGAAAATGGGTACTAGGTATTTCCTCAGCATTTATAAGATGGTAATCGTTAAGGTTAACTTTACCTTTATCCCCAATTAAAGTAATATTTGATAAATAATGCCTAATTAAGCTAATGGTAAAAGTATCGCCACCCATGTTTGAATAAAGCTTTGTGTCGAAAACTAATGGACTACCGCCGTAAGAATAAGTAACTTTTACATTTAACTTACCTATATTTGGAATTAATAAGCCTTGAAAGTTAGTGATAGTATCGTAAGGGTTTGTTTGCGCAGGCGGCGGTTGTGGTGGTTCGTCTTTACATGAACCTAAAAATAAGGCAACTGTCAAACCTATTAGTAAAATATTATAAATACTTTTCATGGCGCATTATATTTGCGATTGCAATTTACAACAATTTTAAAGCCATTAAATTAATGTTTTCTTAATATGCCAAGTTTTGACATCGTAAATAAGATAGATTTACAAAAAATAGACAATGCCGTGAACACAGCAAAAAAAGAACTGCTGAATCGCTATGATTTAAAGGATGAATTATGTGCCATTGAATTAGACAAAAAAGGCAAGCAAATTAGGCTTGAGGCAAAGCAGGATATGGCCATGCAAACTTTGATAGACATTGTTTTAAGCAAGTTTAGCAAACAAGGTTTAGATGTGAGGTGCTTAGATTTATCAAAAGAGCCGGCTCCTAGCGGTAGAATTGTGCTGCAAGAAGTAAAAATTAAGGAAGGGCTTGAGAAGGAAACTGCTAAGAAAATAGTGAGCTTTATAAAAGGAATTAATACTAAGGTTCAGCCCGCCATACATGAAGACCAAGTTCGGGTGAGTGGAAAGAAAATTGACGATTTACAGGATATTATTGCAACCCTAAGAGGTGAAGATTTTGAAGTGCCCTTACAATTTGAAAACTTTAGAGCTTAATTACTCTCCAATTACTACCATTTCTTTGCTAAACTGCTCGTTAAGGCGGTCTATAATTTCTTCGGCAATAAGGTTACTTTCTACATGGCCCTCTTTCACATACGAAATTGTTCCTTGCTCTTCGCTAACTACCAAACAAATGGCATCTGTTTGTTCTGTAATACCAATAGCTGCTAAATGTCTTAAGCCATATTTATTGATATAATTAGGGTTTTCGCTTACAGGTAAAACACAATTTGCTGCCTTAATTCTGCCATTAGAAATTATGACAGCCCCATCGTGCAAAGGGCTGTATTTATTAAATATCGACAACAACAATCGCTTAGAGATGAGAGACTCTAGCGCCTCTCCACTAGAAGCAATAAACTTCATTTCTGAGGTAATTGGAAAAACTATAATGGCTCCTGCACGCTGGGAGGCAAGATCTCTGCAAGCTTCTAAAATTTCGTCGAAAGGGGTTTGAAAGGTTTGTTGAATCTTCCATTTCCATGGAAAGATATTCCACCAGCTTTTCTTTTCGCCTAAAATAGAGTTGTTACCAATAACAAGAAGGAACTTTCTAATTTCTTGTTGAAAGACGATTAACACAGCAATGATTCCAACTTTAGCAAATTCTCCTAAGAAATCTGACATCAGTGGCATTTGAAAATACCTTACCAGCAGCCAAAAAATATAGATAGTGAGCAATCCAATAAGAATATTAAAGGCCAAACTACCCTTTAACAGTTTAAACAGTTGAAAGCAAATAAAGATAACCAATACCAAATCTACGATATTGATAAAGCCTATCTGATAGGTAAAAAGTTCAAAGGTATTTTCGAACATGTTACGATAATAAACTATTTATGCATCAATTGCCATAAATATATCAATACACTCTTTTGCTTCGGCCACATCGTGCACCCTTAAAAGGTTAGCCCCTTTTAAAAGGGCAGCCATATGCAAGGCAGTAGTTCCGTTGAGCGAACTACTAGCATCCTTATTCACAACTTGTTGAACCATTTTTTTTCTGGAAATACCAATCATTAGAGGTAATTCAAAAATTTTGAAGGCCTCCAAATTTTTCAATAATTCATAGTTATGCGATAGCAATTTGCCAAAACCAAAGCCTGGATCAAGAACGACATCAGCCACACCAAGCGCTCGAAGTTGGTTCAAACGGGAAGAAAAATAATTGCAAATGGATAAGATTATATCCTCATAACTAGCTTTTTGCTGCATTTCTAAAGAATTGCCGGGCCTATGCATTAATACATAAGGTACTTTTAAAGCCGAAACTGTTTGGAACATTTCAGGATCTTCTCCTCCCGAAACATCATTGACCATGGACGCGCCTGCGCTAACCGAAGCTAAAACAACCTCTGCATAAAATGTATCTACAGATAATATGGCTTCAGGAAAAGTAGATTTTAGTAATTGAATTGCGGGCAATAAACGCGTTAATTCTTCCTCCGCGCCCACTATTTCTGC
>VEQB01000203.1 GCA_018883485.1 Bacteroidota bacterium | reverse complement strand
AGCATACGCTGCAGAATCAATCATGCCGCGAATAGAGCAACTTCTCATTTGCCCAATTAAGGCTATTTGAAGATTATCTTTATTGCTGGCTATTCTTTCTAAGGCCAAGTAAAATTCAAAAGCCTTTTCATAATTTTTCTTAACATAATTTAATACTGCGGCTTGCCTTGTGCTTCTTTCAGAGAATACGCTGCGCAAAGAATTGGCTGCATATTCATATCCAACTAAAGCATCTTCATATTTCTTTAGTTGGTAATCACTTTCTGCTTTAAAATAATTTGCTTTAAGAATAAAATAGCCTCCAGGGAATTTATTTATATAACTACCAAAACCCTTACTTGCTTTGTCGAAGTTGCCCCGTTGGTAATTATTAAATGCCGATTCGTAGCTTAATGAATCTTGGGTAGATGCAGATACCACCACATTAGGAAGTACTTTAATAAAATCTAGATATTCTTCTCCTTTTCCTTGGTTTACAAAAATATTTTGCACCAATGGCAGCGCTGCTCTTGCCTCATCGCTATTAGGATAGTCTGATATCAATTTTTTTATTACTTCTAAGGCTTCCTCGTCTTTTTTAAGGTTAAATAAGGCCAAAGCTTTATTGAGCATTGATTTCCTTAAATAAATAGAGCGGGGATAGTTTTTTATGATGTTATCAAAGGATACAATTGCTTTTTCATAAGCTTCAGATTTCAAATGGATATCTGCTAATTCATAAACGGCATCGTCTATGTAGGGTGATTTAGGATAGGTTTTTTCTAATTGACTAAGTTTGGAAATCTTTTCTCCATTATTGTTTAACACGCCTAAAATCATCGCTTGCTGGTACAGCGCATAGTCGCCACCATTCATTTTTTTATCTAAGATGAGTTGGTAATACTGAATGGCTTTTTGATATTTTCTATCTGCAAAATAACAATCTGCTGTTCTTACCACAGCATCTGTGTAAACCTCTGGGTTGCTCGCATCCTTATCCTTTTCTACATAAAGGGTAAAGCTATTCACTGCTTTTTCATACTCACTTAATTTAAGGTAGGCGTATCCTAAATTGTAAAATGAAATAGGGTAAAACCTAGTGCTATGTACCTCAGGGTAATTTTGAAAGTTCTTCAGGTGGTTAATTGATTCTTTGTAAAGTTGATTCTTATAATCCATTTCTGCTAACCAAAAATTGGCTAGTCCGTTAATCTTTCTGTCGTAATTAACACTAGCAGCTTTGGTAAATAGTTCATTTGCTTCGGTGTAATTATTGTTTAGATAATGTTCTTCTGCTCTGTAATAACTTACTCTTTGGATATTTGTTAAGTCTTGTGAATTAGGTTTCTTTATTCCTTCTAAAATACGTAATGCTTCTCTATAATTTTTAGCAGTTAGTAATAGGTTAGCCAAATTGGCTCTAGCCTCTGTTGTTAGTGTAGCTCTTCTTTCTAGGTTTTGGTCTTTCTCAGAAAACAAGTCGATATACTTCACATATTTTTGCATTGCAAGGCCTTGAAGATTTAACTCGTCTGCAATTTTAGCAGCTGTAAATAAACTGATAGAAGCAAGGTTGCCAGTGCTATCTGTTAGGTAGCATTTTTCGAAAGAACTGAGCGCTTGGGGTTTTTTATTTAATTTTAAAAAGCTATTGCCCATTTGGTAAAAAACATAAGGTTGTAGTGAGTCTTGTTTTTCCTCCATTTTTAGGAATTGGTTCAAGGCTTTATCATGTTCCCCTGCTTGCGCATAGGCATAACCTAACATATAGTATTCGGTATTACTAGGCACCACGGGTGCAGCTTGCATAAATTGTTCTAGGTGCGGCAATGCTTCCTCATACTGCCCTAATAAATAGTGCGATTGCCCAATTATACCTGCCACATCATTGGCTACTTCTTTATTTTTAATAGTATCGGCAAATGCAATAACCTCTTCATATTGGCCTCTACTAAAATATACCTGAGCCACATAAACCGCGGCTAATGGTCCAAAAGTTTTATGGTATTTAATTCTTGAGAAATGTTCTAAGGCTTCGTCAAATGCGCCAGAGCGATAACACACATAACCATAATAATAATTGGTAGCATCGTAATATTTAGTTTTTTCATCTTTAATTTTGACAAAGGCGTTTTTAGCATCCTCAAAGCGATCTAGTTTAAATAAAGAATAGCCATATATGAAATAATATTCTTTTACATCTGGCCCCTTTAGATAAGTGATTTGTGTTTGCTCTAGGTATTTAACCGCTTGTTTATTGTTCTTATTTCTGTAGTGTAATTTACCCAATTGGAAAATTGCTAACTTGGCTTTAGGGTGCTGAGGATGTTGGTTAGCAACTTTAAACAGCAAATTTTCTGCATCGGTATTAAAGAGTTCCATGGCGCAAACTGCGCTATAGTATTGGGCGTTTATTTTGTTAAAAGGGTCTTTACTAATTTGCAGATACCAATTAAAGTGCTTTTGTGCTGTGGCAAATTTTTCTTTATCAAACAATTCTAATGCTCTATTGTAAAAGCGTATTTCATCTGTGTAAGTAAAGGTTTGTTGGGCTTTGGATTTTTGTGAGCTTGCTAACAAAATCAAAAGTAGGATAAATAGTTTTGCAGGCAACCAAGTTAAATGCTTCCAGTCGCCTACTCCCATTTTGCTAAGTATATCCATTTTTATTAAGCTGCGCATAGTTATTATTAAACTAAACGAAACTAATTTGGATTTGGTTCAGACCGAAACCTAATTATCCCCATTTGCCATTTAATGGGTTAAAGTTGAGTTAGGAAATAGACAGTTATGCTTATTGCATTTTTACACTCATGGCAAAACCGCCACCACGAGCAATTTTAACCTTAAGTTTTGTTTTTTGGTTCACACTTAACTTTTCTATTTGGTATGCTTCTGGGTTATTGTCCCAACTTGCATCATTGGCATCTTTATAGACAATAAGTTCATATTTTTTGCCTTTATCTAAAAAACTAAAATCCACTGTAACCTCGCGTTCATTTTCATCTGAAATGCCTCCTACAAACCAATTGTTTGTACCCTTGGCTTTTCTGGCAGTAACTAGGTAATCGCCAGGTTCGGCTAACAAGACTTTTGTGTCGTCCCAATCTACAGCAACATCTTTAATAAATTGGAAAGCATCTGGCTTAGCGGTATAATTTTCTGGCAGATCGGTAACCATTTGCACTGGGCTATATAGGGTAACATATAAGGCTAGTTGTTTGGTTAATGTAGTGTGCACTTGTTCTTTGGCCCCAGGTACATAATAGCTTTTCTTAATTTTAAAAATTCCTGGGGTATAATCCATTGGGCCGCCCATAATACGTGTAAATGGTAAAATAGTTTCATGTTCTGGTGGGTTGCCTTCGCTCCAAAAATTAAATTCTTGTCCGCGTGCTGCCTCTGCCGCCATAAAGTTTGGATAGGTTCTGTGTAAACCTGTTGGCCTAACTGGCTCATGTGCTACTACCATAATTTGATAATTTGCTGCTTTAGAAATAGCTCTATTATAATGGTTCACCATCCATTGGCCATCGTGGTATTCGCCCCTTGGAATAATTTTACCAACATAACCAGATTTGAGCGCCACAGAACCATAAGCATTCATTTGACGATAGGCGGTATCCATCCATCTTTCATAATTGGTAGCACTACCACTAGTTTCATGGTGTGTAATTAAGGTTAATCCTTTGCTTCTGGCATATTGGTTCAAACCTTTAACATCAAAATCTGGGTAGGGGGTAACAAAGTCAAAAACATCTTCTTTCCACTGCCCAAACCAATCTTCCCAACCCTCGTTCCAACCTTCTACCAAAACTCCACCAAAGCCATTTTGGGCGGCAAAGTCGATGTACTTTTTAGTATTTTCGGTGGTTGCCCCATGTTTTACTTTTTTAGTGGTTTTTCCATCACTACCAGCATCTGAAGCAGATTGTTGGCCAGCATAATCCCAGGTAGAAATTCCAAGGTTCATTTCTAACCATATTCCTACATATTTCATTGGTTTGATCCAAGAAGTTTCGGTGATTTTAGAAGGTTCATTTAAATTTAAAATGAGTTTAGATTCAAGAATTTTTCTTGCATCATCACTCACTACAATAGTTCTCCATGGAGTTTTTGCTGGGGCTCTCATATAGGCTTTATTTCCTACTGCATCTGGTGCTAATTTGGTGGTGGCTTCAAAGGTTTGCACATCAAATTTAAGGTCCATGCAAGGGTAGTTTATAAGAGCGGCTTCATGGATATTTATATAGATACCATCTGTAGATTTTGCCATTAAAGGTGTTTGTACAAAGGCTCCTTCAATAGGTGTTGCAGTAAAAATAGCTCCATCTCTTTTTTTTGCCATACTGGCTATTTCAGATATTTTGGAAGTATAATAATTATATTCATTGGTATCAAAATCACCTGGCATCCACCAAATTTTATGGTCACCACTCAAGTTAAAACTAGTTAGTTCTTCCTCAACAATAAAATGTAATAAATTAGCTTGTTCTGGAAATACATATCTAAAGCCAATTCCATCATTGAAAACCCTAAAAACAATTTGTAAAACATGCGACTTTTCTGCATTATCTCTTAAGGTTACAATAAGTTCGTTGTAGTTATTTTTAATGGTTTTCACTTCTCCCCAAACGGGTGTCCAGGTTTCATTAACAGCTTTGGTTTCATTCTTCTCTAATATAAATTTTGAACCAAAATCTGGTGATTGTTTAATTTTAAAACCTAAGGTAGAGGTTTCTATGATGGCTTTTTTCTTGTAGCTTAAAGAGTAACTGGGTTTTCCGTTGAGTAGGTCGAAAGCTAGTGTTAAGTTACCATCTGGAGAATTTACAAGGAGCGGCTCTGCCATTGCATTTAAAG
>VEQB01000006.1 GCA_018883485.1 Bacteroidota bacterium | reverse complement strand
GGTTAAGCGTTGTGGCGCTTTATGAAAAATTCTACTTAGTGGGTTACAAGATTCGGCTTGAACCGCAATTAGTTTTGGTATTTTAGAGATAGCGCCAATATGATAGAGTTCAGAAAAACCTAGATAACAGCCTAGAAGTAAAGTGCCATTTCCTGCCGGTAATACAAGGGCATTTGGCACTTTCCAGTTAAACTGCTCGGCCATTTCATAAGCAAAAGTTTTGGTTCCATGAAAGAAGGCGGGATGGTAACAATGGCTTGCATACACCTTGCCTTGTGCTGCTGCAAAAGTAGCTTCTGCAGTGGCCTGTCTGTTACCTTTAATTTTGCAAATTTGGGCGCCAGCAGCCATCATTTGTAGCACTTTTGCTTCCGCTGTGTCTTCTGGAAGGTAAATGGTGCAAGCCATTTTTGCACTTGCAGCATAAGCCGCAATGGAAGCTCCAGCATTTCCGCTGCTGTCTTGAATTACCTCCTCTGCACCAAGGTTTTTGAGCAAACTTATTAGTACTGCTGCCCCTCTATCTTTATAACTTCCTGTTGCAAATAGCTGATCTTGTTTAATTTGCGCAGTTAAGCCAGTACTAAAAACTATGGGTAGAATGGGCGTAATGGGCTCTCCCAAAGAAATGCATTGGGCTTTTGTTGGGAGGGGTAGCGCTTCACGATAACGCCACAAAGAAAAATTTTTATGAATTATTTTTTTTGGATCAAAGCTAAAATCAAATGAAATATCAAGCAGCTCATTATTTTCGCCAATCCAGCGAGTGGCCTCTATTTTATAGGGTTTTCCAGTTTTTTGTCCAATGAATTCCATTTTTTTATTGTAAAAATTTCTAAATGTTTCTCTAAAACTAATATTAAAAAAAGTTATTTTGCCCCCTTAAACTGATTCTTAAGAAAATATTTAGTAAGCAGGCTAATATCTTTGAACTCATAAACCAGTAATAAATTGTTATGAATGCAATATATTTTACTTTATCAAAGTTAAAAAGCAAGGTGCATGCAATCGTTTTTGCATTCGCTACTTTAGCTTTCATGATGCCTTATCAATCTCAGGCATCACACGTAGTAGGTTCAGACGCTTCTTACGCTTGTATTAGTAATCGTGTTTACCAGGTAACTGCAAAAATATATCGCGATTGCGCTGGTATACAGTTGTGCTTTGGTTGTCAAACAGGTACTTCACCTGTTCCTTGTAGTCAACAAGTTACTATTACTGGTAGGTCACACCCAACTGGTATTCCTCATAATTTGCCAGCTCAATCTTGTAATGGTACCTCTTTTGGTTCTGTGAATCTTTCTGTTGTGCCAGGCGTATCAGGATTAGATGTAATCCAATTGTGTGCAATGTCTGTTACTATTTGTAGAAATTGTAATACTAGAACACCAGGAACATTTCAACCAGGTATTGAGGTTTATACCTTTACTGGAACAGTTGATTTAACAGGATTGCCAGCATCTTGTTGCTGGGTTGCTATTGGGATTCCTGTACCTTGTTGCCGTAATAATGCTATTACTACTCTGGTAAACCCAGGAAGTTTAAACCTTTATAATGAGGTAATGATTAATATTTGTGCTACACCATGCAATAGTTCTCCAACGTTTACCAATGACCCTGTTGCAATTACCTGCGCTGGTCAAGATTTTACTTATAATTTAGGAGCTATCGACCCAGATGGAGACTCATTAAGTTACAGATTTGGTCATACGCAAATAGCACCAGGCGTTGGTGCAGCTTATGCTTCACCTTTTAGTCCAAACGCCCCATTCCCATATTTAGGGGTTCCAGGGCAATCTCCGCCATTATTGCCGCCACTAGGTATATATATAGATCCATTTACTGGGGATTTGCGTTTTAGGCCTCAAGGAACTTTTGTAACCAACATGGTTGTGGAAGTGCTCCAATGGAAATTGGTGAACGGTGTATATGTATTAATGGGAATTACCCGAAGAGATATTCAGTTTTATTCTCAGGTTTGTCCGGAAAATTACCCACCTGTAATAAGAACATATGATGATAATGGAATCTTAACTACTCCTCAACCTAATTTAAATTGGGCAGTTTGCGCTGGACAACAGTTGTGTTTTCAAATTACTGCATGGGATAATACGGCAGGTTGGGATACTACAGATCTAACCTGGAACCAAGCCTCATCTGGTGCAGATCCTAATCCTATTTTTAATACCGGTGGAACTGTTACTAGACTTTACAATGTAAATCAGCGTAAAACCTTTGGCCCTATGAAGGATAGTATTCGATTTTGTTGGACACCTCCTGCTTCTGTGGCCAGAAACTTACCTTATTTCTTCATTGTGAACGCAAAAGATAGAGCTTGTCCTATTCCATCTAGAACTACACGCGCCTTTGGAATTACTGTAAGGCCAATACCTACTGCCATTATTAACAAGATCAACAGGAATTGTGGTTTTTATGATTTCACATTTACCCAAACTAATACCGTAGCACTTAATCCTACCTATACGCAATTTCAAGTAGAAACCGCTCCAGGTTCTGGCAGTTTTGTAACCTATGCAGGAAGCAGCGTTAGTAACCATAGATTTAATACTGGCGGTTGGCACAAAGTAAGACTTAGGTTAACTACCACACCTATTCCTCCATCTTTGCCAAATGGTTGTCCTAATAACAATATTTTAGATTCTGTATTAGTTATTACACCTGTTGATGTTACTGCAAGAGATACCTTCAATTGTTTCCAAACACCAGTTGTGGTTCCAGTAAAAGGTACCCATGGCACACCTTATGGTACGTCTTACCGTTATACTTTCTACTCTGGTGGTTTAACAGGTAACAATGTAATACGTATCTTTGGGCCAGATTCTAACGCTTCTATCAATCCAGCAGTTTCTGGTGTAACTTCTAGTTATAAAGTTGTTATTCAAGATTTAAATGGTTGTAGAGACTCTGCTGTTTTTAATATCTTTACTCGTAATTTACCATTAAAAGAACTACCGCCTTCTATTAGATTCTGTTTTGGTACAAGTGATACAGTTGATGCTGGAAATAGTGCTGGTAGTGTTAATGTTTGGAGATGGTCAAAGTCTCCGGTAACACCTTTATTGTCCGATTCTACCTTGCAAAAAATTATTCCGCCAGATAGTGGTCGATATGTAGTTAGAAAAACAGACAATTTTGGTTGCCAAATTAGAGATACCATTATGGTTTATGTAAATGCACAAGTACCAGTAAGTGCAGGTCCGGATAGAACTATATGCTTTAATGACCCACCTATAAATATTAACGCTACAGGAACTACTGCTGCCATAGATAGTTTCCAATGGAGACAAATACCTATTACACCTACCTCACCTGTTATCTCTAATTCTGCTACCTTAACAGTTTCTCCAGCAGCTTTAACTCAGTATCAGGTAACAGGTTTTATAACTTATGGCGGTATTACTTGTTCTTATGTAGATACTATGGAGGTAAAGGTGAATCCATTACCAGTTATAAATAGGCCATCTAATATTTCGTTGTGTAGAAACTTTGGGGTGGTTTTAATGCCTAATATAACTTCTACCAACAAACCAGGAGCAATTACTTCGGCATGGAGTTATCCTCAAAACCCAATGGCTTTAACGGGTAACCAATTAATTATAGATAGCTTAAGGAACTTGCCACCACCGCCGCCTACTCAGGCAAGGGGTAATATTATAAGATTAACAGTAAACGACAATGACGGTTGTACAATTAGAGATTCAATGATTGTTTCTATTTTCCCTGTGCCTATCATCAATGCTGGTCTTAGCAGAAGGTTCTGTGATTATGATCCAATCTTTAATATAAATCCTGGAACCCAAGGGTATGTGCCAAATGGAGGTGCCTTTGCAACCAATGAAGAGTGGTTTGGTAGAGGTATTTACAAACCTAATCCAGCTGTAAATTTCTTTGCCTTTAACCAAAGAGCAGCGGATGTGAAGTTATTTCCAGACACTAACATTATTTCCTACAAGTTTACTGCTACTTTCCCAATGGTGAATGCAGTAGTATTTAGCCCAGCTATTCTTGGTTATACCGCTCCTAGCCCAGCTGGTGGATGCCAATCTTTAGATACAGCAATCTTTAGAGTAATTAAGACACCTATTCTAGAAGCTGGTATTGCACCGCCAGTTTGTAAATCTGCAACATCATTTGACATTAACGCACATATGATAGGCAGGTCTACAACTTCAACAGACCCATTAACTAGCTACTGGTATTTTGGTGCTCCAGATCAGGCTTATCGTCCAGCTATTAGCAATGGAAGAACCTTTGATCCACAACATCCAATTATACCAACTTTTACAAAGATTTACCGTTTGGTTTATGCAGATACGTCTACTACTTGTAGAGTAGCAGATACCACTGAGTTGCAGGTAAATCAAAACCCAGATGTTTTAATAAACTACATGACCATGCAAGATTCTGCGGTTTGTAAAACTAAGGGTACTGTAACCTTCTTATTAAGTCCTTCTGGTATCTTTTCTACAGATGGTACCTTAACTTCTACACCTACCTTATCGCCAACTTTGTTTGATGTTACTAATGGAACCTTCCAAGTGGGAACTGTGCCTGCTGGAACATACGCTATTAGGTATTATTATAAGGATCCAGCTACGCAGTGCGATAATAGTGATACTATTAATATTCGTTTGCAAGAGCCGCCTCAGGTAGACATAACAGATGATGGCCAGGTATGTGAATATGGAGCTGTGTTCAATGTGAACTTTAATAAAGCACCAGATGCACCTTATACAGTTGCCTGGAGCACACCAGATGGAAATGGTACAATACAACCTAATGCGAACGGTATCTCTTACATTGCCACACCAGCAGATATAGCCAGGGGAAGAATTTCATTTAGAGCAACTACGGTAGATTTAACTACCGACCCAGATGTGTGCGCAGCTGTTAGTGATTCTGCAACTTATATTATTAAGCCTAAACCATTGGCAGATTTTACCATAGCGCCAGATAGAGGTTGTGTTGATCCAAGATATGGAACAGTATTAAACTCGGTGTTTACCGCGCAAACTAGCACTGCACCAGGTTCTATTTACAAATGGTTTATGAACCAAACGGATTATAACCAAACTCCGATGAATCCAGCGCCATTTGACCAATTGGTGATGAACCAAACATTTACAACTTCGGGTACCTATAATATACATTTGTTTGTAGAGGCACAAGGTTGCACAGATACTTTGGTTCAACAAGTACAGGCTTGGCCGGCGCCAGTTGCAGCATTTACACCAAACCCTAGAAGTACTACTATTGCAAAACCTTTCTTCGATTTTGCAAACCAAAGTAGCATTTTAGATGGTTCACCTTTAAGCTATATCTGGACCTTCCCGCCAGATGCCTTTGGTGGTGCAGAGAGAAAAGATTATACAGAAAGTCCACAGCGAGTAAGATTTATGGCAGATACCGGAGACCAAATTGTAAGATTAACTGCTATTAGTATAAATGGCTGCTACGATTCTACACAAAGAGATGTAACCATAGAACCAGATATTACGGTGTTTATTCCAAATGTATTTAGGCCAGTTGATGCAAGTGGTAATGGTGGAGCTGTTAATGATGGCTGTGGAGGCGGATGTAATCGAGTATTTAAAGTATCTGCCACTGGGTTTGAAACCATTGAGATATTTGTTTTCAACCGTTGGGGTCAGATGGTTTACAAATACAATGCAACCTCCGAAACCTTTAGTGAGGATGAAGGTTGGAATGGTAAGGACTTCAATGTTGGTAAGGATTGCCAGCAAGATGCTTACATTTATCAAATTAATGCGAGCAGCTTTAGTGGTAAGAAATACGCTTACAGTGGCTCAATCACTTTATTAAGATAAATATTTATTTTATTAGTAAAAAAGGCTGGTCAATTGACTGGCCTTTTTTATGGAAGTAGTTTTACTTTGGGTTCTTCTATAATTCTTTCGAAACCACCCCAAACATTCTTTACAAAAATAAAGCCTTGGTTCTTGAGATAGCTAGCGGCGGTCATACTGCTACTTCCTTTGGTACAGTAAATAATTATTTCATCTTTTGGGTTAAGGTTGTGAGTTAGTAAGGCCAACTTATTTAAAGGCTTAGAAACTGCATTGTACACATGGCTTTTTTCAAACGCATCGTTTGAGCGCACATCTATAATTACGGCTTTAGGATTATGCAAACTATCCAATACAAGTTCCTCCGATGATATAGAAATTACCATATCATATTTATTTGTATGAGTTAGGTAGGTATCCATTCCCCCCTCCAAAAAGCCTATAATTTCTTTGAATTGGTATGGAGTCAAATGGTTTAAGGATTCCTCCTCGGTGCCTGGTTTGCAAATAAGTAGTACTTGCTGATCGGTATTAATGATTTCTCCAAGGTCTTTTCCTTTGCTTAGGTTCAAACTGATATTTATAGATTTTGGAACAAAAGCAGTTTCAAAAAAATCTGGTAAACGCGTATCTATAATTAATGCATTTTCTATTTGGCTAATTTTTACAAACGCTTCGTAGGTAAGTGGTTTAAGTTTCATTGAGAATTGCTTTTCGGCAAAGGTAAGAGATAGTAAACTTTATTTTCTAGTCTAAGCTTAACCTTAACATAATATTGGAATAGCAATTTGTTAACGTGTATTTAACCTTAGGTTTTTCTTACCCGTTGAAATTGCAATTGCAACTTAATGGGGTTTACGTAAAAAAAATTAACCAAAATATATGAATCAATTATTTACACGATTAAGTCTATTTATGCTTTTAGCAATAGGCTTTATTCAAGTTTCTGAAGCACAAGTTAATCTTCAATTTTTAGGAAGATATTCCACCGGGTTTTACAACTTGGCAGCAGCCGAAATCTCTGCTTACGACGCAGGAACCAAACGCTTGTTTGTAGCAAATTCTGCTGATACAAGTATTAAGATTGTTGACTTAAGCAATCCAGCCAATCCAACTCTAATTTCTTCTATTAGTTTAAAACCTTATGGAATTGATTTGAATTCTGTTGCATGTAACAATGGATTGGTTGCAACTTGTGTAATTGATTCATTAGGTAAAACTGTTAATGGAAAGGTGGTATTTTTTAATACTTCTGGAACATTTTTGAGACAGGTAAGAGTTGGTGCAAACCCTGATATGGTAACATTTACCAAAGATGGTAAGAAAGCAGTTGTTGCCAATGAAGGTGAGCCTTCTGATTATAGGCAAATTGATCCAGTTGGTTCGGTTTCTATCATTGATTTATCTAATGGCATTGCCAATTTAAGTCAGGCAAATGTAACTACCGCAGGTTTTACCGCATTTAACAATACAACTTTAGATTTTCGAATTAAAATTACAGGTCGCGTTTTAGATAGTCTTGGAAATTTTTTACGTAATTCTACGGTAGCAGAAGATTTAGAACCAGAGTATGTTTCAATAAATGATGAAGGAACAATGGCATGGGTTACTTGCCAAGAGAATAATTGTTTAGCTGAAGTTAACTTAAATACTTCAACCGTTACTCGTTTAATACCTTTAGGGTTTAAGAACTATTCATTAACGCAAAACAAAATGGATGCTTCTGATAATGGCACAACGGTAAATATTAATAATTGGCCTGTATTTGGGATGTTTCAACCAGATGCCATCTCTGCTTATCAAAGTGGAGGAACAACCTATTTGGTTACGGCTAATGAAGGCGATGCTAGAGCTGATTGGGGAGCTGCAAATCTTGAAGAAGTTAGATTTGGAAGCTCTACCTATGTATTAGATACCACTAAATTTGGTGGAACTGCTGCCGTGACGGCATTAAAAGCAAATGCAGCTTTAGGCAGATTATCTGTTAGCAATAAATATGGTGATTTTAATAATGATGGAAGATTTGATAGTATTTTTTGCTTTGGAGGACGTTCTTTTAGTATTTGGAATGCAACAACTGGACAAATGGTTTTTGATAGCAAAGATGATTTTGAGAGAATCACACTTGCAACATTTCCAGCAAATTTTAATGCGAGCAGCACCAATAATACCCTAAAAAATAGAAGTGATGATAAAGGTCCAGAACCAGAGGCCGTAGCTATTGGTGTAATAGGTGATTCTACATACGCATTTATTGGTTTAGAGAGAATTGGTGGGGTTATGGTTTATAATATTACCAATCCTATGAGTCCTTATTTTGTGCAGTATATTAATACAAGAAATTTTTCACAAACACCTGGATTAAATACGGGTGGTGATTTAGCACCAGAAGGTATTGAATTTGTGCCTGCAGGGCAAAGTCCAGATGGAAAGCCAATGTTAATTCTTTCGAATGAGACCAGCGGAACGGTTGTTATGTTTAGAATTAATGCACCTAATACATTTAAGCTTCAAATTTTACATTCATCTGATATGGAGAGTGGCTTGAGCGCTGTGAATGATGCGCCAAATTTTGCTGCCATTTCTGATAAATTAGAGGATGAGTATCCTAATACTTTGATTCTATCGTCAGGTGATAATACCCTGCCTGGTCCATTCCTTTCATCTGGGGAAGACCTAAGCTTACAAACACCTTTGCGCAATACAGCTGCTGCTTATTATACTGGAAATGGAAACCAAGTAAGACCAGCAATTGGAAGACCAGATATTGCTATCATGAATATTATAGGTTACCATGCCTCTGCCATGGGTAACCATGAGTTTGATTTGGGTACCACAGAATTAAATAGCCAAATTGGTGTAGATATTAGAAACAATGGAGCAGACAAACGTTGGATTGGAGCTCAATTCCCATACGTTAGTTGTAACCTAAATTACAGCCAAGATGTAAATTTAAGTTATTTGTATACCAATCAAATTTTAAGAAATACTGAATTTAAAACGGCTGCTAACATCACTAATAACACTCAAAAGAAAGGTATCGCTCCTTCTGTTATTATTGAAAGAAATGGCGAGAAAATAGGTGTTGTTGGTATTACTACGCAAATTCTTGCTAAAATTTCATCACCTGGTGCTACTACAGTTGTAGGTCCACAAGTTGATGATATGCCAGCATTGGCTGCCATTGTGCAACCTTTTATTGATTCGTTAAGAATTAGAGAAGGCATTAATAAAATTATAGTACTTTCTCACTTGCAACAATTAAGTAATGAAGTTGCTTTAGCACCATTACTTAAAGGAGTAGATATTCTAATTGCAGGTGGTAACCACCAATTGTTGGCAGATGGTTCAGATAGAATTCGTCCTGGCCAAGCAGTGTTTGGAACCTACCCAATTCGCGCCACTAATAATGATGGTGATCCATTACTTATTGTAAATTCATCTGCAGAATGGAGATATGTAAATCGTTTGGTAGTTAGCTTTGATAGTATCGGAAAAATAATGCTTAATTCTTTAGATACCATGATTAATGGTGCTTATGCATCAGATTCTGCAATGGTAACATCATTATATGGGAGCTATGCTGCAGGCTTTACGCCAGGTTCTAAAGGTGCTAATGTGCGCACATTATGTGCTGCTATTGGAAGTGTAATTAATGTGAAGGATGGTAATGTGTTGGGTAAAGCAAATGTTTTTCTTGAAGGTAGAAGAAATTTGGTTAGAACCGAAGAAACCAACTTAGGTAATATTTCATCTGATGCCAATTTATGGTATGCTAAAAAGTATGATCCAGCAGTAAAAGTATCCTTAAAGAATGGTGGCGGTATTCGTTCGGCTATTGGTTATGTAAATGCTGTAGGTGATCAAGTTAATTTAGAGCCTAATCAAGCAAATCCATCTGCAAACAAACCTGCTGGTTCAATTTCACAGTTGGATGTTGAGGGTTCTTTACGTTTTAACAACAGCTTGGTTATTGTAACAACAAATTCTGCTGGTTTACGTAGATTAATGGAACATGGTATTAGTGCCACAAGAACTGGTCAAACTCCTGGTCAGTTCCCACAAGTAGGTGGTGTAGCTTTTAGTTTTGATACAACACTTGCCACAGGAAGTAAAATTCGCTCTATGGTTATCATTGATTCTCTTGGTAACAGACAAGATACTATTGTACGTAATGGACAGTTGTTTGGTGATACTTCTAGAGTTTATAAGATTGTTACCTTAAACTTCCTTGCAAATCCGTCGGGAACTGGTTCTCCAATAGGAGGTGATGGATACCCATTCCCTTCTAATATTACTGCAAGAGTTAATTTAGATACTGCAATTAAAACTGCTGGTACTTCAGTGTTTGCAGGTATTGGTTCAGAGCAAGATGCATTTGCAGAATACATGCAAGCTTTACATACTACAAATGCCTACAATGTAAGAGATACTAATGTTTTTGGCGACAGACGTATTCAACAATTGAATATGCGTCCTGATGCAATCTTCCCAGAAACAAATCCAGCTACTTCAATATTAGTTGCAAGAAATACAGCAGCTCCAACTTTAGTAAGAGTGAGAGGTGTTGTTTCGCGTGCTTGGGGTAGATTTATTTATATTCAAGATGCAACGGGTGGAATTGGCGTTCGTCAATCTGCTGGTGCCATGGTTGATGCAATTACCGCTGGTACTTTAAAGGCTGGAGATAGCGTTGAAGTAGTTGGACCAAGAAATGAGTTTAACAACTACGCGCAAATTCAATTAAATAGTGGCGCTTATACAGGTTCAAATACTGTCATTGTTTTAGGTTCAAACAGAATAGTTACCCCTGTTAATTTAACAGTTAAGCAATTAATGGCTAACCCTGAGGCTTACGAAAGCGAATTGATTCGTATTAAAGGTTTACGTTCTAGTGGTACAGGAAACTTTGCTGCTAGTGCAAATTACAATTTCTGGGATGGCACAACGGTAGGAGACACTATTGTATTTAGAGTAATTTCTGCTGCTGATACAGAGATAGAAGATGCACCAGCATTAGCTATTCCAACTGATACATTTACTTTTGAAGGTGTTTTGGCTCAGTTCTGTTCAAGCCCTGCAAATGGTTGTACTAATGGTTACCAATTATATGGGGTGCGCAAAGGAGATGTAATCTTTACACCGCCAGCGCCTAAAATGTCGGCCTTTAACTTATTAAGCCCAGCTAACAATGCAAGTGTAGAGGTTGAAACTAATGGAACTGCATTAGTTAATATTGTTTGGTCAAACGCAAAAGCAACTTCATACAAGTGGATGGCAACCTTACCAATTGGTAGCTTTACTTCACCATTAGTTTCTTATGCTTCTAACAACGCAGGTAAGGATACTATCCTTAGTTTACCTTCTGGCGCAGTAGATAATTTATTGGCAAGTGCTGGTTTAGCTAAAGGAGATTCAATCCAATTAAAATGGACTGTTTTTGGTTACCTAGGTGCAGATTCATTAAAGGCAAGTCAAGATTTCTTAATTACCATAAAGCGTAAGCGTATATTAACTCCATTTACTTTAGTAGCACCTGCAAACAATACCAGATTATTAACTAAAGAAAATAATCCAAGTGTGGTTGCTATCACATGGAACGCATCTACAGGCGCTACCCGCTATAATTGGTTCTTAGATGTACCAGCTGGTAACTTTGGTTCACCAATTGTAAGATTAGCTTCAGATAATAGTGGAGCAGCCACAACTTTAACTTTAACTAATGGTGCCATAGATGCAGTAGCTAAAGCAAATGGTGTTGCAGAAGGTGATAGTATTTTATTAAAATGGACTGTAAAAGCTTACGTGGCTGCAGACTCTTTGTTTGCTACCCAATCTTTCCAAATTAATATTGTGCGCGAAAAGTCGGTGGGCTTAGCTAAAGTTAATTTAAATAATAATTTAACAGTTTATCCTAACCCTGCGCGTAATGAGGTATTTATTAAAGCCTCTATGAATCTGCAAGGTGCAATTATTACTTTAACAGATTTGCTAGGTAAAGAGGTGTTAACTACCATTTATGATGGTGATGCAATTAATACAAGTGAACTAAAAGCGGGTATTTATCAGTTATCGGTTCAAACTGCAGAAGGAACTGCAGTGGCTAGATTAGTGATAGAATAAACTTTATTTAAGACATATAAAAAAAAGGCATCTTCGGATGCCTTTTTTATATTCTTTTTTTTGGCGTTGTGCCTACAAAATCTTTGAGATAAAAGGGTTCAAAATAGGCAGTATCTTCAAACTGCTTGGATTGAAATTTTATTTCTGCTAACTCTGCCATGCCTGCTGCCGAAGCATGAATATTAGGAATGAAATGTGCATTAGGATGCTGCAACAAATCTTGTGCTTTATTAGCTCCATTGCCAAAGTAGTAAATTGCTCTTTGGTTTAAGGTTTCTTTCAGCGAATTTTCGTCTAAAACCAAGGCATGAGTATTTTGCTCAAAGGATAAATCTTTATGCATTAAGGCCGTGTAAACTTCCATTCTTCTTGCATCTAGCATGGGTGCTAGCAAGGCGTTTTCTGGTATTTCGGTTTGAACCAAAACCATAGCGCTGAGACTTTGCAGTGTATTAATAGCAATGAGCGGAATATTAAGCGCTAAACAGAATCCCTTGGCTGCTGCCACCCCAACCCTGAGTCCGGTATAGCTACCAGGCCCCATACTTACTGCAATTGCCTCTAATTGTTTTAATGTTTTTCCTGTTTCTTTCAAGAGATTATCTATGAGCACATGCAATTGGCTAGCGTGCATATTTCCTTCAGAAAGGTTCAATTCTCCTAAAATAATTCCATCGTATGCCATTGATACCGAGCAAACCTCGGTGGCGGTTTCTAATGCTAAGATGAGTGCCATGCGGTTCAAAGGTAATTTTTTTTTACCTTGCCAATCCATAAATCAATGACAAAGCGCTGGACCCCCAAAATAGAACCCGATAAAAATACCGTAGAGGAGCTCTCTAAGTCAATTAATATTAATAGGATATTGAGCAATATTTTGGTTCAACGCGGCATAACAAATTTTGAAGAAGCTAAAAAGTTCTTTAGGCCACAACTAACAGATTTGCATTCTCCTTTTTTAATGAAGGGAATGGATAAAGCCATTGAGCGCATTGATGAAGCCATTGCCAAAGAACAGAAAATTCTTATATATGGTGATTATGATGTGGATGGAACAACTTCGGTTGCCGTTGTGTATTCTTTCTTTTTAAAGCGCTATCCAAATTTAGACTATTATATTCCAGATAGGTACACCGAAGGGTATGGTATTAGCTTTATGAGTATAGACTGGGCTAACAACAATGGTTTTTCCTTAATTATTGCACTAGACTGTGGTATTAAATCTGTAGACAAGGTTGCTTATGCCAATGAACGTGGAATAGATTTTATTATATGCGACCACCATTTGCCAGGAGATGAAATTCCGGCTGCAGTGGCGGTGTTAAACCCAAAGCAAAGTGATTGTACTTACCCATTTAAAGAATTATCGGGCTGTGGTATTGGCTATAAATTAATTCAAGGGTTTGCAGAAAAGCACCAAATAGATAGCAAGGATGTTGAAGAGTTTTTAGATTTAGCTGCTGTTAGTGTGGCTTCCGATTTAGTTCCTATTTTAGACGAAAATAGAGTATTAGCGCACTATGGATTAAGAAAATTAAAGGAATCGCCAAATGATGGGCTCAAAGCCTTGTTAGAAAGTTATCCGGATAGGCCAGAGTTTACGGTAAATGACATTATATTTTTTATTGGTCCACGAATTAATGCGGCTGGAAGAATTGCGGATGCCAAAGATTCTGTGCGTTTAATGACCAATCATAATTTAGAAGAAACCAGAAGAATTGCTTTTCAGGTAAATCAGCATAACAATGAGCGCCGTAGCTTTGATCAAAACATTACAGAGCAAGCGTTAGAAATGGTTGAGAAAGACCCTGATTTTGTGAATAGGAAGAGTACGGTTTTGTTTCATAGCGAGTGGCATAAAGGGGTAATTGGTATTGTGGCTAGCCGACTCATAGAAAAGTATTATAGACCTACTATTATTTTAACAGAATCTAATGGCATGGCAACTGGATCTGCGCGTTCTGTGGAGGGTTTTGATTTGTATTCGGCCATTGAATCTTGTTCAGATTTATTGGATCAATACGGTGGTCACACGCATGCTGCTGGATTAACTATGAAGTTAGAAAAACTGCCTTTGTTTATTGAAAGATTTGAGAAGGCAGTGGTTGCAAATATTGTAGAACGCAGCATGACGCCCGAAATAGAGTACGATATGGAAATACCTTTACGTACTATAACGCCAAAATTCTTTAGTGTATTAAAACAGTTTTCACCATTTGGGCCGGGTAATTTAAATCCGGTTTTTATGAGCAAGAATGTTTGGGATGTGGGCGATGCTACTATAGTAGGTAATAATCATCTTAAATTAAGCCTGACCCAAGAAGAGGGTGGCAGAATATTTAAGGCAATTGGTTTTAACTTGGGTGAGCATTATGATAAAGTTTCGCAGGGTATTAGCTTTGATATTTGTTTTATCATAGAAGAGAATCATTTTAATGGGCATATTAATTTGCAATTGAATATTAAGGATATTTTGTTTAGGTAAAGATTTTCTAACACGAAGCAACAAAGCAACGGTTAGGATTCATTAGAAAGCAGAATTCTCTAATTCATATAAATAAAGCCGTTTCTTCGTTTTTTAGTGTAAGATAACACTAAGCAACAAAGCAACGGTTAGGAATCATTAAAAGGCAGAATTAGCAATCTCATATAAATAAAACCGTTTCTTTGTTTCTTAGTGTAAAATAACACGAAGCAACAAAGCAACGGTTAGGAATCATTAGAAAGCAGAATTCTCTAATTCATATAAATAAAACCGTTTCTTCGTTTCTTAGTGTAATATAACACGAAGCAACAAGGCAACGGTTAGGATTCATTATTATCCAAAATTTTCTAGCTCATATAAATAAAACCGTTTCTTTGTTTCTTAGTGTAAGATAACACCAAGCAACAAAGCAACGGTTAGGTCCATGGATTAAGTTCTTCTAATTCTAGTTATTCCTTCATTTAAAGTTGGAACATTAAAGTTTATAAGGAATCCTAAATTTTTATTGGTAAGTTTTAGGTAGCTTATAACTTGGGCTCTCCATACAGGGAAAATAATATCTACTGATTTTAATTCAACTATTACCAAATCATTTATGAGTAAGTCAATTCTTAGTTTATCTTTTAAAACATCGCCAGCGTATATTATAGGAAACTCTTTTTGTTTACAAATATTATAACCGCTTTTTTCTAATTCTTTTATTAGGCAAACTTCATAAATCCTCTCTAATAATCCTGGTCCTAATTCTTTGTGAACCTTATAGCTTGCATTTACAATTCCAGTTGCAATTCGTTCTTCTTGGTCAGTAGTTTTTATGAAGTTTGCCATAATTATAAATCGAAATTATAGCAATGATTTGAAAAGAGAAAATTTATGAAATTATAAATCCTACTTCTTGGAAAGCCGCTAGAGATAACACAAAACAACAAAGCAACGGCAAAGAATCACTAGAAAGCAGAATTCTCTATTTCATATAAATAAAACCGTTTCTTCGTTTCTTAGTGTAAGATTACACGAAGCAACAAAGCAACGGTTTTGATTCATTAGTATGCAGAATTCTCTATTTCATATAAATAAAACCGTTTCTTCGTTTCTTAGTGTAAGATTACACGAAGCAACAAAGCAACGGTTTTGATTCATTAGTATGCAGAATTTTCTTGCTCATATAAGTAAAACCGTTTCTTTGTTTCTTAGTGTAAGATAACACCAAGCAACAAGGCAACGGCTAGGATACACTAGAAAGCAGAATTTTCTAGCTCATATAAAAAACCGTTTCTTCGTGCCTTAGTGCCTTTGTGGCTAAAGCTAAGCTAATAACCTTGCCCAAGATATTTCCGAGGCCAATATTTCCTTTAAACGAGAAATGGCAATACGCTCTTGTTGCATGGTATCTCTGTAGCGAATAGTTACCGTTTTATCTTCTAGGGTTTGATGATCTATGGTAATACAGTAAGGTGTTCCAATGGCATCTTGCCGGCGGTAACGTTTGCCTATAGCATCTTTTTCTTCATAGAAGCAATTGTATTCTAGCTTCAATTCCTGCATTATTTCGCGTGCCACATCTGGTAAACCATCTTTTTTCATAAGCGGAAGAATAGCTACTTTATAAGGCGCTAAAATGGGTGGTAGGTTCAACACTACACGTGAGTCTTTATTGTTTTCTGTGCCAATTTCTTCTTCCCTGTAACAAGCACAAAGCGTGGCCAAAAACAGTCTGTCTAAGCCAATAGAAGTTTCTATTACATAAGGGATGTAATTGCCATATGCTTTTCCATTTTCATCTAATTCGGCATCAAAGTATTGAATCTTTTTGCCAGAATATTCTTGGTGGTTGCGTAAGTCAAAATCTGTGCGTGAGTGTATACCCTCCATTTCTTTGAAGCCGAAAGGAAAATTGAATTCTATATCTACCGCCGCATCTGCATAATGTGCAAGTTTAACATGGTTATGAAAACGGTACATATTTTCGCCAAAGCCTAATTTATGATGCCATTTCATGCGGGCTGTTTTCCAATGTTCATACCATTCTTTTTGTGTACCTGGTCTTATAAAGAATTGCATTTCCATTTGCTCAAACTCGCGCATACGCATAATAAACTGGCGGGCTATAATTTCATTTCTAAAGGCCTTTCCTGTTTGGGCAATACCAAAAGGAATTTTCATGCGCCCTGTTTTTTGGACATTTAAGAAGTTCACAAAAATGCCTTGTGCCGTTTCTGGCCTAAGATAAATTTTGTCTGCATCTTCTGCCATGGCACCCATTTCTGTAGAGAACATAAGGTTAAATTGACGCACATCTGTCCAGTTGCGTGTGCCACTTATGGGGCAAGCAATTTCATGTAACTCTATTAAAGATTTAAGTTGAACCAAATTATTATCTAGTAAGGCTTGATCCAAGGCTACTTGCAATTCTTCTGCTTTATTAGTTTTACCGTCTTTTTGGTAACGGGCAATTTTATCTTCTAATAGATTATCTGCCCTGTAACGCTTTTTCGAGTCTTTGTTATCAATCATGGGGTCGGAGAAGCCATCTATATGGCCGCTGGCTTTCCATGTTTTGGGATGCATAAAAATGGCGGCATCAATGCCTACAACATTTTCGTGCATTTGCACCATGGCTTTCCACCAGTATTGACGCAAGTTATTTTTTAGCTCAGCTCCATTTTGGCCATAATCGTAGACTGCGCCTAAGCCATCATAAATTTCACTAGAAGGAAATACAAAGCCATACTCTTTGGCATGACTTACCACTTTTTTAAATAACTCGTCGCTCATAAGGCGGCGAATTTAGGCAAAAAGCCGAATGCTACCAGCAATTTTTATAGGTTTTCTTTAGCCCATTGAGGCAATACATTTTTACCCATGATTAGCGCAATCCATTGTTACATTGCTAATTTCTAACCTAAGCTTTTATCAATAAAATAAAAGATATATTTCATATTTTGTTGATTTTACTCATTTTTTGGCGTTTAGCTTTGGGGGATTTTTGTGTTATGATAAACAAAAGGAAAGTTAAAATACAAATGCTTACGCTGCTAGTTTTGGTAATTATTCAAACTAAGGCGCAATGGACAGAACCTTCGCCGGTTGCCTGGAATAGCCAAAATGTATATGCCCTTGCAACTAGTGGCAACCATTTATTTGCCGGAACTGGAAGTTCAGGTGTTTCTTTATCTACTAATAAAGCAAATAGTTGGAGTGCAATAAACAATGGACTAGCTAGTACAGGAATAAGTTCATTTGTAATAAATGGATCAACAGTTATAGCTGCTGGTTATGGTGCATTTTATAGCAATGATAATGGAGGTTCATGGGTTTCTGCCAGCAAAGGTTTAATAGACTCAACAATTAATGATTTAGCAATTATTGGCAATGTTGTTTTTGCGGGAACAGATAAGGGGGTATTTGCTTCAACAACTAATGGTGCTCAGTGGATGGCAGCCAACACGGGGTATACCAACCAAGTTAGTTCTCTAGCCGTTAAAGGAACTACTTTATTTGCTGGAAGCTATAATGGTGTTTATATTTCGACAAATAATGGGGGGATATGGACCAAAATAGTTAATGGCTTAACCAATAAAGAGGTATCTACACTTGCAGTATTAGGAGATCAAATTTTTGCAGGCACTTCTGGAGGAGTATTTGTATCCTCAAATGATGGTGCACTTTGGACACCCATAAACAATGGTTTAAACAATTTAAATATTTTTGCCCTTTATGTAAATAGTTCGAACCTATTTGCTGGAACAGATAATGGTGTGTTTTACTCTGCCAATATGGGGGCAAATTGGAACTCTTTCAATACTGGATTTTCTGATACGGTAACGGTTCAGGCTTTCACCTCTGATGATGAATATTTATATGCTGGTATGCGCCTTGAGCCATATGGAGTTTGGAGAAGGCCGCTTGCTGATTTGCCTAAAACTGGTTTTTCTGAAGGAAGAAGCGTTTCAAGTTTTGCACTGTATCCTAATCCGGCCAATGAACAGGTTACTTTAGATATTCAATCTAAAAGCACCTTAGAGGTAACCATACACATGTATAGCCTTAATGGAGTTCTACTAAAAACGGCGCTTGTAAAGCAATCTCAACTACAATTGCAAATTAGCGATTTAGCAAATGGTATATATTTCGTTGAAGTTATATCAGGCAATTGGGCTCAAAAACAGAAATTAGTTATAAATAGGTAGGATATTCCCATATCACCATTCACAACAATAGCTTTAATAATATTTATAAAATTTGGGTTAACCATTATTTTATGTTGTGCAGTATAGTTTTAAATAATACGGCAACTAGGATTAAATAGTATCCTCAGATGATAATTGAAATCGTAGGTCCTACAGATAATGTTGGCGATGACAACCTTAATTTAAGCCTTTCTCAAAAATGCACAGATGCTGTTAGAGCTTACTTTTTAGTTAATTATTTTAACTTGCATCCATGAAAAATATCTTTTGGATTTTATTAGCAGCAGTGATTTTGGGAGTACTAGTTTATTTAAGCAGGCCTAAAGATACCATTACTCATAGTTTAATTGAACAAGATTCTATCACATTACCTATGGAGGCTACACTAAGTGATGATTATGGAGGCGAAGAAACATTTATAAGTTCTAAAACTTATGATACCAAAAGAATTAAAAGCGAAGCTTTTATTGGTAAAACTTTTCCTCAGTGCTTAGAATTGGTATCGCTTTGGGAAGATGGGCATATTATAAGCATGGGAGATGGACATGGTGGTTTAACATTTATGGAATTTGTCACAAATGGAAACCACCATGTCTTAACCTTTTCCCAAGATATCTGTGAGACAGATGAAATTATTAAAGAATAGTTCTAGTGAACCAGTTCTTGGTATGCAGCTGTTTTTAACAAGCCATCAATTTCAGTGGCATTAGCAATACTGCATTTAATCATCCAGCCATCACCATAAGGGTCAGAATTTACTAATTCTGGAGATGCATCTAATTTAGGATTAACTTCAAGTACTTCACCGCTTAATGGCATAAATAAATCGCTTACAGTTTTTACAGCTTCTACTGTACCAAAAACTTCATGTTGTGCTACTGTTTTTCCTTTGGAAGGAATGTCTACATAAACGATATCACCCAATTCGTGTTGTGCAAAGTCTGTAATGCCAATGTAAGCAACATCGCCTTCAACGCGAATCCACTCATGGTCTTTGGTGTAGAATAGGTTTTCTGGAAAGTTCATTTGTATAGTTTTAAAAATTTCTTGCAAAATAAGATTTGAATTTGAAATATAATATGAGAATAATCAAAAAACCTTAGGGTTTGCGTATTGCCTCCAAAATAGAGATGGGTAGTAAGAGGCAAGTTAAAGCATAAATGGTATCTTCTATGGGGATAGTAGTTATGCGAAAACCTATAATTTCATTGGGGTTATACCATACCACTGGATTAGGTGTAGCGGCTCCCGTTAAGATGCCATTGATGATTAAAAAAGGAATAAGATGCACAAAATATGCAAACCAAAAATAGCCCATATATTGCGTTTTGAACCTAAATTGATGTAGTAAAAGTAAAATCAAGGCAATACTTAAGTTTACAAAAGTGTAGGTTCTATTAGCATAAAAGGCCAGGCCTAACACGCACAATCCTATAAAAAACAAGTTTAAATAATAGACTTTAGGCCTCCACCAAACATCCGAAAAATAGGCTTTTAAACAGGCATAAATAAAAATGCTAGCATACGGCACAATAATGAAAAAACTCCATTCTTCTAAAGGTAAACTTAGCCATCTAATTGGCCAAACATAGGATTCATTAAAGGCCCAAACATTTTGTTGGGTAAACCAGCTATCCCATAAAATGAACAAAAACATATTTGCTGCAATACCAGCAAACAAACTTGGCCACCATTTATAAAAGGCTACTTTTTTGTCGAAACTAAGGGCTAATGGACCCACAATGGAGGCTAGCATTAGCCAGGCATATAAACTCATTTGCTAGTAGTTGGGTCTTTCCAGTATTTCATTGGAACGATAAGCATCCCAAAATTCTCCCCTTGTTCTTTGCCAAGGTGCTTGTGGTGCATTTTGTGCGCTCTTCTAATAGCACGTACATAGCGGTTATTCCAATGGGTCCAT
>VEQB01000202.1 GCA_018883485.1 Bacteroidota bacterium | reverse complement strand
ATCTATGACAACCCTGACAAATGATGCCAGAAGAAGATTGCAAGCCATTGAAGAGTTTAGCGAATTGGGTAGTGGCTTTAATGTTGCCATGAGAGATTTAGACATAAGAGGTGCTGGTAATTTATTAGGTGGGGAGCAAAGTGGATTTATTTCGGAAATTGGATTTGAAATGTATCATAAAATATTAGATGAAGCAATTCACGAATTAAAAGAAGATGAGTTCGCAGAATTATTTAAAGACGATCCAGATTTACAAAAAATAGAATCAGTGGATTGCAATTTAGAAACAGATTTAGAAGCACTCATCCCCGATCATTATGTAAGAAGTACAAGCGAACGCCTTACACTGTATAACACTTTAGCCTCTTTAAGTAAGGATGAAGAATTACAACAATTTGCGGTTCAATTGGAAGATAGATTTGGAAAGATACCAGAACAGGTAACAGATTTAATAAACCTCATTAGATTAAGAGAACAAGGAAAAAGATTAGGTTTTGAAAAAATGATACTTAAGAAAAAACAATTAATTGCCTATTTCCCTGCAGAAAATAAAAAGCACTATTACGAATCTGAATTATTTACAAATATTTTGAGTTTTGTACAACAATATCCAACCTGGTGTAGGTTAAAGCAAAATCCTAATTCATTAAGTTTAGTAATATTTGAAGTGAATACAATAAAACAAGGTATGCATTTATTACAAAGAATATTCGATTGGCAAAATAAAACTAGCGCTTAACCCGGCCGTGTCTATCATACTTTAATTTATATTCTTTATCGGCGTTATCAAAATTTGCACAACGCTTGGCCTTACAATTACTAATAGAAAGTATTATTAGTATAGCCAAAGAGATCTTGATTAAATTTTTCATAATTAAATAAAAAAAAAGACCTCATTTGAGGTCTTTTTTTTGTTTTAAGATAAGAATTACTTTCCAGCTTTCTTAGCAGCAGCTTTCTTAGGAGCAGCTTTCTTAGCAGCAGCTTTCTTAGGAGCAGCTTTCTTAGTTGCCGCTTTCTTAGTAGCTGCTTTTTTAGGAGCAGCTTTCTTAGTTGCAGCTTTCTTAGTAGCCGCCTTCTTTGTTGCTGCTTTTTTAGGAGCAGCTTTCTTAGCTTTTTTAATTGTTGCCATAATATAAAATTTGATTGATTACGAAAACAAAGTTATAAGTGTTAAGAATAAATTCAAGTACTTACTGTAAATCAACTCAAAAAAATTACCACTTCTACCTGTTGATAACTACAGGCCATGTGTGGCAATAATTGATTTTACTAATATCTTCACCGATTCAGTACTTATAAAAAATGTGATTAACTAGTTTGATTTTTTTTGCGCTTCATAAAATTAATGAAGAGATAATTTTTAAAACAACTGCAGCCTATCTATTATAACGAAAACATATAACAACCGAAGTATTCAATAAAATCAATACATAAGAAGAATTAAGATTCTAAATTCAGAATAAGTAATCTGTAATTATTTACTTCGTGCATAAAATGAAAAACTGAAATACAACTTCAAAAAAAATGATAAATGTATTTAATAAAGTATACTTTTTTATACATCATGGTTTTACAATTCTCTATTAACTTAAATTTTTGAAAATAGAAAAGAGCGCTTACCTTTAATGCATTATTATTTAATATATGAATTCAGAAATTATAACCATTGGCGATGAACTATTAATTGGCCAGGTAATTGATACAAACTCTGCATGGATTGGTCAAGAGTTAAGTAAGATTGGTGTAAAGGTTTTACAAAAAAAATCTATAGGAGATACTCGTGAGGCCATATTAGACGCCTTATACAAGGCAAGTAAAAAAAGTAGTATTGTTATCTTAACAGGAGGCCTTGGTCCTACCAAAGATGATATTACTAAGCATACACTCTGTGAATTTTTTCAAACGCAATTAGTTCAAAACGAAAAAGTATTAAAATGGGTTACTTCAATTTTTACCATGCGTAATTTACCCATGCTAGAAAGCAATAACCAACAAGCTATGGTACCAGAAAATTGCGAAGTTTTGTGGAACAAAAATGGAACTGCTCCTGGAATGTGGTTTAAAGTGAAGGATGTAATTTATATAAGTTTACCAGGAGTACCTTTTGAAATGAAAACAATTTTTACCGAAGAGGTGATCCCAAAGCTATTACAACAGTTTCAATTTCCTACCATCCTTCATAGAACAATTTTAACCTGTAATATAGGTGAAAGTTTTTTAGCCAAAAGAATTGAAAACTTAGAAAACGAACTACCAGAACATATAAAATTGGCTTATTTACCTTCCGTTGGTATGGTGCGTTTGCGCTTTAGTGCATATGGAAATAACCTTCCTATTTTAGAGAATGAATTAACGGCTATTATTGAAAAACTTTATAAGCTAATTGGCAACTATATTTATGGTGAAGGCGATGATAACCTTGCAGAGGTGCTGGGGAAGTTGTTGTTACAATCTAAAAAAAGTTTAGCCACAGCAGAGAGTTGCAGTGGCGGATACATTGCACATCAAATAACTTCTATACCCGGAAGCTCTGCATATTTTAAAGGTGCTATTATAAGTTATGACAATTCTGTTAAAATTGAGCAGCTACAGGTACCGGCAAATATTATTGAATCAAATGGAGCCGTAAGTGAAGCCTGCGTGAGCACTATGGCAAACAATGTGCGTAAGCTTTTAAAAACAGATTATGCAATTGCTACAAGCGGTGTAGCCGGCCCAGGAGGTGGAACTCCAGAAAAACCAGTAGGTACAGTTTGGATTGCAGTAAGCTCTGAAAAGCAAACCAAAACTTCTGTTTTTAATTTTGGTGACAATAGAGAACGAACCATTCAAAGAACCGCTATACAAGGCTTAGATATGTTAAGAAAATTATTGGTACAAGAAAATCAATCTTAGAAAATGGATTTTAAATTAATCTCTCCTTATAAACCCACAGGCGACCAACCCGGGGCAATTGAACAATTAATTTCAGGAATTGAGCGTGGCGATAGAGCACAAGTTTTACTTGGTGTAACTGGGTCTGGTAAAACTTTTACAATGGCAAACGTGATTGAAAAAGTAAAAAAACCTACCTTAATTATCAGCCATAATAAAACCTTGGTTGCACAATTATATGGAGAGTTTAAACAGTTCTTTCCAGAAAATGCAGTAGAATACTTTGTATCTTATTATGACTATTACCAGCCCGAAGCATATATAGCATCTTCTAATACCTACATAGAGAAAGATTTACAAATAAATGATGAAATAGAAAAGTTAAGACTTAAAACAACATCTTCTTTATTAAGTGGAAGAAGAGATGTAATCGTTTTGGCTTCGGTTAGTTGTATATATGGAGCAGGCAATCCAAAAGATTATGAAAGCAGTATTGTTAGATTAAAGCGAGGCCAAATTATTGCTAGAAACAAAGTACTATATCAATTAGTAGATTCTCTTTACAGCAGAACCACGGCAGAGTTTAGTAGAGGGAATTTTAGAGTAAAGGGAGACGTGTTAGATGTATTTCCGGCCTATGCAGATTATGCCTTTCGCATTAGTTTTTTTGGAGATGAAATAGAGGAATTAAGTATTATTGACCCTGTGAACGGAAGGAAATTAGAGGCAATGGAAAATATTGCCATTTTCCCTGCAAACATTTATGTTACCCCAAAAGACCAATTGCAAAGGGCAATTAGAGAAATACAGGATGATCTAGTTTTACAAATTGAGTATTTTAAATCTATCGGAAAATTTTTAGAAGCCAAACGCCTGGAAGAAAGAACCAATTTTGATTTAGAAATGATTCGTGAATTAGGCTATTGCAGTGGCATAGAGAATTACAGCCGATACATGGACCAAAGAAAAACAGGCGATAGACCTTTCTGTTTACTAGATTATTTCCCTAAGGACTTCCTACTCATTGTAGATGAAAGTCATGCTACAATGCCACAAGTAAGAGGTATGTATGGCGGAGATAGAAGTAGAAAAGAAAGTTTAGTGGAATATGGATTTAGATTACCTTCTGCTATGGATAACCGACCACTTAAGTTTAACGAATTTGAAGGTATGGTTCCTCAAACCATTTTTGTTAGTGCTACTCCTGCAGATTATGAAGTGAGAGAATCTGAAGGAATTGTTGTAGAGCAACTCATTAGACCAACTGGCCTTTTAGACCCAGTAATTGAGGTAAGACCTTGTTTGAACCAAGTAGATGATTTACTAGATGAGATTGATGAACGTATTAAAATGGGAGATAGAGTTTTGATTACCACACTCACTAAAAGAATGGCAGAGGAGTTATCAAAATACATGACTAAATTAAATGTTAAATGCCGATACATACATAGCGAAGTTAAGACTATTGATAGAGTTGAAATCTTAAGAGACCTAAGACTAGGAAAGTTTGATGTGCTTATTGGTGTAAACTTATTAAGAGAAGGTTTAGATTTACCAGAAGTGAGTTTGGTTGCCATTATGGATGCAGATAAAGAAGGCTTTTTAAGGAATGAAAGAAGCCTTACCCAAACCATTGGTAGGGCCGCAAGAAACGAAAATGGAATGGTAATTATGTATGCAGATAAATTGACAGATAGCATGGTGCGCACCATTGACGAAAACAATAGAAGAGAAAAACAAATTGCTTATAATTTGAAACATGGCATAACGCCTAAGACAGTGCTAAAGAGTAAAGAAGAAATTATGAACCAAACCAGCGTTGCAGATATGTTGTCTGGAGGGAATAAAAAGGCTTACCTAGAAAATGAAGAGATGAATGTAGCGGCCGATCCAATTGTTCAATTTATGAGCAAAGCACAATTAGAAAAAGCCATTGCAGAGGTTCAAAAAAGAATGGTAAGAGCTGCAAAAGATATGGAGTTTATGGAAGC
>VEQB01000201.1 GCA_018883485.1 Bacteroidota bacterium | reverse complement strand
GGTATTGGGAGATGAAAAAGCAAATAGCAGTGAGATGAATCCAGATGCAAAAAACAAAGTAATTTACATAATGCCAGATCAAGTAAATGTTGATCTTGGGGGAAGTATGCGGCTTGGTGATTATCAAGCAAGCGTAAACAAAAAGTCTCTTTCCTATATTGCATACGGTACAACTAAAATTATCGAAAGACATAGGCACCGTTATGAGTTCAATAATGACTACAGAGCTCTTCTAGAGAATGCAGGTTTAATTATAGAAGTACTTGAACCCGAAGCGCCTAATAGTTTTGTTTTTAACAGCATCATCAAGGCCAATCCTGGTCAGAAACTACCTATTTATAGAGTATTATCCTTATGAAAAAATTTAATATAAGCTTAGTTATTTTAGGATTTATCCTATTCGGCGCAAGCCCTCGTTTAAATGCGCAAGCCAATGATGAACCTTCTGATGAATCGTCGGATGAAAATGCTCCCCAAAAGGTGGCTTATAAGTTAAGTGATGGAATAAAGTTTAATTTCAATGAGGGTGATTATCAATTTGGGCTAGGTGGCTTGATACAACCTTTTATGGGCTTAGACAGAGATACTGCTGGAAGTAATAAATATACTTTTAGCTCTCGTCGTACCTTCTTTAACTTTTATGGAAAAGCATTAAAAGAAAAGGTCTCTTTTTTCATTCAAACAGATTTTAATTTAGCTAGTCCGTTAATGGATGCCTGGATTTCTTATACACCTGTTTCTTACCTGAAATTTACGGTAGGGCAGCAAATTAACTTTGCCAATAACCGCGAAATGACTTTGATGGAGGGGCAGTTGCAATTTATAGAAAGAAGTTTATTGAGCACTCAATTCTCTAAAACCGGCAGAGAGTTTGGTTTGTTTGTTGAAGCTCCTTTAAAAATAGGAAAAATGGCGTTGATACCGATGGCAGCTATAACTTCGGGTGATGGTAGAAATTCTTTTGGTTTAAGCCCAACCGACTTTGATAAAGGTGGTTTGAAGTATTCTGGCAGGTTAGATTTTTATCCTTTAGGTAAATTTAGCTCAGGTAATGAAGCTATGGTTGCGGATATAGCTGGCGAAAAGCAATTAAAACTAGTTGTAGGTGCTGCCGGCAGTTACAATAAAGGTGCAAGCGCACAAACAGGAGAAGGCCATGGAGAGTTTGAAATGTTTGATGCCAATGGCGATGCTTTGTTACCTGATTACCGAAAGTTGAATTACGATATCTTAGCTAAGTACAAAGGGGTTTCTTTAATGGGTGAGTACGTAATTAGTACTGGAAAAGTTAACCAAGGTTCATATAAAGACATTACGGCTTTAAATCCAATGAAACCTACCGAGATTAGCCAGTATTTGGCATTGGGTAATGGCTTTAATACGCAGTTGGGCTATGTTTACAATAGCAGTATTGGTATTGATGTGAGGTATTCTTTTGTAGATGCAGAGTTTGGAGAAAATGCTGCAAGTATTGTAGAACAAAAGAGTGAGTTAGCACTGGGATTAACTAAGTATGTTAACAAGAATAACCTAAAAATTAACACCTCAATTTCTCAATTTAATACCAGTACTAACTCATCTTTATTTGCTTCGTTCTACGTTCAGGTAATGTTTTAAATTACCTTTATTAATTGGTTTTTATAATTCTTTTGGTTTGAACCGAACCGCCTTGGCTGATATTTATAAAATAAATCCCTTTTGCTAAATGAGCTGTTTCAACCTCTGCTGTAAGTTGATTGATAGTTGCAGAAACTAGAACTTTACCAGTTAAATCAATAATTTCTATTCTATCGATGTTGCTATTGCTATTTAGTTTTATGGTTTCCACAAATGGGTTCGGACTCAATTCAATCTCTGAAACTTCGCCACCAGAATAAACAACTTCTGAATATTCGAAAGCACCATCAAAATCTACTTGCTTTAATCTGTAGTAAGCTGGCGCAAAGTAGTTAAGGTTAGCTTGGTAGCGTTGAACCGTTTTAGAATTTCCCGCACCTTTTACAAAGTCTATGGTTTCAAAAATTTCACCATCTTTACTTTGTTCAATTTCAAAACCTTTGTTGTTAATTTCAGATGATGTTGACCAGTTTAGTTGGGTGCCATTAGCTTCGTTTAAACTAGCTTTAAAATCTAAAAGTGTTACAGGTAATGGTCCATTTGCCCATGAATTTGAAACCCTGATACCGTCAATGGTACCAGACATATTTCCAACAGCGCCTTGTCTAATAGCTACCGCATTCAGAACAGCTAGGTCGCCTTGGCTAATATCAGAAGAAACCATATGGGGCACAGCTGGTTCTGTTGCAGGTATAGAATTGGTAAAAACATAACCATAAACAGTATCATTTACAGAAGCATTAAAGGCGTATTTCAATACTACCAAAACAGTGGAATCTTTGTTATAATTTGGCGTAGCATAGTTTACTGTATTGGTACCTTTGCTTAAACCAATTTGATAGGTGTTGGCAGCAGTACCATCCACTACCCACACGCGCGCTCTAAATGCAGTCAAAAAACTGGTATCTAACACATGGAAAAAATAATCAGCCGTGGTTCCACCTGTTATTGACATTCTTAGTAAAAATGAAATGTAAACATTGCCCGAACTGTAAGAAATTACCCTTCTATGTGCATCCTCTGAACTTGCAGTTCTAAAGGTAAAATTTGCTGAACCACCCACCCCTGATGAAGCATACCCAGGAAAGGATAATGAATTGGTTGCATAAGGAATTGGGAAGCCAGTGCCACTATGTCTTTTCCAAATCCCTTTAGTAGGATTAGTTATGGTATCTGCTACTGCGCCAAAACTAAAGTTTTCCATGGTTGTTTGTGCCTGGCTTAAATAAGTGAGGCCTAGAAATAGAGTAAGTAGAAATTTGTTTTTCATTGTATTGTTTTTAAGTGTTTGTTAAATTAGGGATATAAAATTAGGGCTGCTGCATTGGCTGCTGCGTTAAAATCATGACCAACATTTTGCAATATCTGAAATTTCCAATTAAAAGTATATTGATCTTTTAAAGCAAAATCTCTCGATTGGCTATAGAAATATTGCGCTCTGCTATATCTATTTAGCCCTTGTTTGTCTACAATATCATTGTGCCTCAAATCAGAATCATTAGGGTCGGTATCGCTTTCTCCTACAATGATAGAAAAATATTTTTCAAATTGATAATCGTAAGTATAGGTTACTGCTGGGCAGCTTTTTGTGCCATAGGGGAAATCGAGGGTTTTATCAAGTGTTGTATACCATCCCGGTGCAGAAATTACCAAATTGTTAATTTTATTAGTAGGCTTAAATAATATAAGTCTTTGGGCAAATTGCCCCCCAGCCGAATGCCCAAAAACATCATAAACTAAGGCTTTTGATTTAATAGTAGATTTGATAAATTCAAAAATGGGTTCCACCGCAGAGAAAGTCCAAATAGACTCATCATTTAAAGTTGTTGGAGTGGGATTATCCCCATCCACAAACACATTACCAAGATTGTACGCATCTCCTCCAGGAAATTGCGCTTGGCTAAATTCAGGTGCGATTAAAATAAAATTTTTAAGATTTGCATTGGCTATAAAACCATTTCGGGCATATTCGCCAGATCTATCGTTGCCATGGAAAACTACTAAAATAGGGGTGTTTACATTTGCTTGTGAAGGTATATGATAGTAAACCGGAATAGGCTTATTGGCTAAAGGAAGATATCCATTGAAACTAATCATTCCGGTGCCCTTAATTTTACTCAGGTCTAAAGCCTCCGAAGAATTTAGGGTCGGCTTACTATCTTCCTTTTCTACACAAGCAATAGTAAAAGAAATTAGTAAAATATAAACATAAAAATACGCCCTTTTCATCAGGTGAATTTATTTAAATAAATCTATTTAAAAGCATACCATTAATAACAAATATAGCAATCCAATTTAATATAACCCGCTTACCCAACGTAATAATTTTAATTTCCAATTGGAATGTGGGTAGTACTTCAAGTTTGGTTCAAACCAGCTTGGTTTTTTTAGTATGCTTTTAAAATGCGAAAAGGTTTTAAACCCTGCCTCTCCATGGTAGCTTCCCATGCCGCTATTGCCAACTCCCCCAAAGGGTAAATGACTATTGGTTAAATGCATTATGGCTTCATTAACGGTGCCTCCACCAAATGGTATTTTCTTTAATATTAACTCTGTTTCTTCAGATTTTTCTGTAAATATATAACAGGCTAAAGGGGTAGGGAATTTTTTAACAAGTTGTAAAGCCTCTTCTATGGTTTCATAAGTTAATAGGGGAAGAATTGGTCCAAAAATTTCCTCTCCCATAATGCTATCCGTTTCCTTTACTTCAGCCATTAGCGTGGGTTCAATCCACCGCTCTTGCGCATTAGAATTGCCACCATAAACTACTTTTGATCTATCAATTAAGCCAATTAACCTGTTGAAATTTCTATCGTTTATAATTTGAACATAATTGCCATTTTCAATAGAAATCTGTTGCTGCTCTATTTCTTTTATTAAGGCAGCAATCAAATCTTTTTTAATAGCAGATTGTACCAAAATATAATCTGGGGCAACGCAGGTTTGACCTGCATTTAAAAATTTAGCCCAAACAATTCTCTTTGCTGCTATAGATAAATTACAATCTTTACTTACAATAGCCGGACTTTTACCTCCTAATTCTAAGGTAACTGGAGTTAGATGTTTGGCTGCGGCCTGGTAAACAATTCTTCCAACATTAGTGCTTCCAGTGAAAAATATTTTATCAAATTTTTGTGCTAATAAGGTTTGGGTTTCTGTAACCCCACCTTCTACTACAGTAAAATAGTTAGGTTCAAAGTGCTTAGCTATTAATTCCTTAATTGCCTTGCTGCTATGCGCTGCTAACTCGCTAGGTTTAACAATAACGGTATTACCCGCTGCCATGGC
>VEQB01000200.1 GCA_018883485.1 Bacteroidota bacterium | reverse complement strand
TAGTGATACTTTGCAAATAATAATTTCAATTTATTTTTTTGATTTTAATAGCTATTTTGCTTTATCAATACGATGAGGTAAAATTTCGATTATTTTTATATTGGAAAACACTTATAAACACATATTTACCAAGCCTTACAGCCATTTTGGTGCATTTTCAAATAAATGCACTAAGGGCGAAAAACTGCACCTAAAATCCGACACAATCACCTACCTCTTCTCCTTCAATGGCCAAGAGCGCGATGATGAGATTGCAGGTACTGGAAATATTTTGACTGCCGAGTTTTGGGAATATGATAAAAGGTTGGGAAGAAGGTGGAATGTGGATCCTAAGCCCCGGATTGGGTTAAGCGATTATTCCTGTTTAGGCAATAATCCCATTGTTAATATTGACCCTAATGGTGATTATTTTTTTGGATTATTTGGATCTACTAAAGAACAACGTAATGCAGCGAAGGCATTCGCAGCGCAAAATGGCGGCAATATTGAGAATTACCATAGTAAAAACATTTACGTAAAATACACAACTGTAGTTGGAAAATATGATGCAGAATGTGGTAAAGAAATACCAACAGTTATTTCAAATACTGTTCATTTTCATATTGATGGAATTGTTTCGAATAGTGAAATAAAAAGCACCTATTCATTTGAATTTGAAATGGACATTAGTTTGTCATTTGGGCCCCAAATAGGGATAGAGACAGAAGTTTTTGGAAGAAATGTAGGCTATGAAATCAATATCTATATCCATCCCCTCCCCTAAAAGTAGGCGTGTTAAATGTATGTGAGGCTTGATAGATCATGGCTTTTGATTCGGGAAGATAATGCAAAATCTTCTTTAGAGGTATTTGTTTGATTTAAGTTAATAGTTTTCACTCTAATTTTAAACAATTAAGTAAAAGGCCAAATAAGAAATTTGAAGTTTCCTTTCAGAGGAAAAAAATGGAAAGGATGTGATCTGATTCTTTGACCTAAGCCTTAAAAGCACTACAAAGTTTCAATAGAAATCTGTAAATTCGTAGAAAATAATATCATGGAAGAGATCATATTTTTAGTAGAGGAAAGCGAAGAAGGGGGATACATAGCCAAAGGCATGGGCGTTTCCATCTACACTGAAGCAGAGACCCTTGAGGATTTAAGAGTGGCCGTTAAAGAGGCAGTGCATTGCCATTTTGAGGATAATCACCCTAAGCTAATCAGGCTACACTTAGTAAAAGAAGAGGTCTTTTCTGTATGAAATTACCAAGGAATGTTTCAGCCCAAGATTTAATCAAGGGAAGTAAGAAACTTGGATATGAAGTAACGCGGCAAACAGGAAGTCATATCCGTTTAACTACCCACCAAAACGGTCAGCATCACATCACGATTCCGAATCACGATCCATTGAAAATAGGAACTTTGTCGGCTATTTTATCAGATATAGCTTCCCATTTTGGAATCAGTAAAGAAGAAGTAATAGAAACCATACTTTAAGCCAGGTTCTGCGGTGATGAGAATTCCTCTGGTTAGGCCAATCATTATTAATATTTTAAATTAGATTAGTTTACTTTTGTTATCATACCATTAAAGGAGAACCTATATCCTTCCCCCGATAAACTTCTACCCGCTAACGGTGAGCCGAATTTGGTGTAATCTTTGGCAATTGCAATAGTAGCGGAGCCTTTTTTAAAACCACTACTATTGCAATCATTTATTTTTCTATTAAAAACTGCCACTAAAACATTGCCCACCTGTTTGGTTAATTCATACTTTTTTAAACCAAGCCCATAACTGCAACTGGTATTAGGATATCTTTTTGTAAGTATTCTTTTACCATTCTACCCATACTATTAAAACCCTTGATAAAATTGGCGCTTAAAATGCTTAACCTACAGCATTACTTTACAACAAATCTATTAGAGCTTTGCCAAACATCGCCTTCTAGCAAATAAAAATACACGCCTGGCGTTAAATGATTAATCTCCACTAGTAATTGGTTCAAACCAGAATGCATGCTTAAAGATAATGATTCGCCAACCTTATTCCCTAAAATATCATAGATGGTTAAAGCGGCTTTGCTTCCTTTTTTGGCAACTGCTTCTATTATAATTCTATCTGTGGCCGGCACAGGAAATACTTTACTTGGTGCCTTGTCTAAACTCATATCCTTTAACCCACTTACTCCTTTTGAAGAGGCAATCATAAAATCTACTTGGCCAATAGCGCCAAGTGTATCTTCAAAGGCTTGGGCATAAAAGTATCCAGAGTTTTTACCAATCCAAGTATAAGAAGTGGTAGATCCTCCAAAGCCCCCTAAATCTCCTGGCAAAGGAATATCGATATAGGTTCTTGTAATCACATTTCTAAGTTTTACCCCAACCTTAACTTGTTGTTGTTCTTTCTGTCTTAATACCTCAAACATTCCGGCGGGTAGTTCCACAAAGCCATGGGCATCAATTTTATTGTCTGTAACTATAGTAAAGCTAATTTTAGCAGAATCAAACAATGGATTTTCTGGGAATCCTAAATCAGTGGCTAATGAGGTAAAACTGCTTTCTACAGAATCTTTATAATTAGTACCCAAGGTAGAAGGAAATTTAAACACTTTTAACCCTCCGGATAAGGCTCCCAAATCCGAATCATCTAAAATTATTTTAAGCCAATTTTGATCTACGTCAAAATAACTTGGAAACTCCTCTAAAGTATTAGGATCTCTTGTGTAGGAAACTAGGTTGCATCCTTCGGGAGCTGTTGGGTAATTGTTCCCATCGGCAAAAAAAGTAGTGTCCTTTTGTGTACGTTCAAAACTTTTAAAATTCCAAAGTTTGTTTGCCCCAGCGGCCTTCAATGCATTGCTCTCCAATTCCGAAATACTTTCGTCAGTGGCCAGTACAAACCAATCTCCAGGCACAGCAAAATCTGTTCGCTCCACCGTAATTTGTGCGTTAGTTCCAAGAGAAACACCAAGGATTGCCAACATTAGTAATTGTTTTTTCATATTTATAAATTTAGTAATCAAATGGTATTAAAGTTATACCTGCAGAAAAACTGCGCAGGTCGGGGTTATTATTGGCTGTATTAAAAAACGGTGTTAAGCTATAGTTAGCAAATGCTCTAAACCATCCGTATCCTATTCTCGCTGTTGCACTAACTCTAAAAGGATTTACGTTAAAATCATCTTTCAATTTGGCTTCCTCCTGATATCCATTTTCCGAACTTTCTATTCTAAGGTGGTTATAGGCTTTAAAGGTTCCTATTACACCAATAGCTGCATGAAATCCATTCTTAGATTTCTTAGTTCTAGGCGCAAATTTAATTAATAAGGGAACATTTATATTATAGCAATACATCCTATTTCTTGTTAAATTTTTGTTGCCCGAATCTGCTGCAATTATAGGTGCATTAGGAACTAAAATTCTATCTGTATTAAACTCAATATTCTGAAACTCCATTCCTAAGCCGCTGGTAATAGCCAATTTGTTTTTAATAATTGGCATATCGCCTTCTAAAAAATTAACCCCATAAAACCACGACTTACCTAAATTACTTTCCATAAATTTATACTCGGTAGGCATCTGAAAATTTAGCGTATTTGTAGTTAAAGCTCCCATGCCTAACTCAAATCCTGCATACACATTTTTTAGCTTCCCATTACCGTTTGCAAAGCTGTTATCATCCTCATCGTCTCCATTTTCTTCTATGGTTATTTCATCATCTCCATCAATAATTATTAGCTTTTTCTTGCCAAATTTTATTCTGGTAGTATCTCCAGGATTTTCTCTTTCATCTGCCAATCGTTTCCCAGTATTAGCATCAACTATATCAGAGTTTCCACTAACATTTATGTTGCGCATGGTTGGACTACCACCATATATTCCTTTACTAGCACCGCTTGCTTCTATAGCCAAGTTATCTGAGGCATTTACATTAAAATAGCTTGCCCCACTAGACTTAACCATTGCTTGTTTTGCAATTAAACCAGCTCCATAATATTTTGAGGCCCCCTGTAAATCTATAGTAACCTTATCTGCATTTCCATTTAAGGTTAATTTAGTGGCGCCACTTGCAGTTACCTTAAGATCCTTAACATCTAAAGTTAACGCCGTTTTAGATGCACCATTGCATAATAAAGTAAATGTATTGGAACTAATCTTAGACCCTTCTTCCATTTCTATAGCTCCTACCCCATTTACCTTTACACCTAGTAATTCCTGAAAATAAATCAATATGGGCTCCTCACTATTCGATTCACCTTCTTTTAATCCTATTTCTAAAACGGCACCATTTACCTTAAAGGAATAGCTTGCCAAACCCGCATTCCTTTTTGCTTTAGCTAACTCTCCACCAACCAACTTCAACTTTACTGGAGCCTCTAACTCAATACTTGTAAATGGGCTTAAACTAATTTCGCTTTGAGCCCATAAATTTCCACTCAGCAAGGTTATTGCTGCAAATTTTAACCATTTCATATTTTGTAATTTTAATTTTGTTTTTGATAACTCACTTTTTCGTAAGAAAAATACCTTGAGGCAATAAGTAGTTTATTGCTGTGTTGCTCTTCATCTATTTTATGCTGCACCACAATTCCTGTTTCTGGTAATTGCTTCTTCAATTTTGCAACTAACCAATCTTTTGGGTTTAAGTAATTATTTTGCTTATTCAATAGAATTGGCCTCTGCGCATTTACAGAAGGCATTTCTTCTTGAACCAAAACTAAATCAGCAGTAGTATAAGCAATGCTTATATTCTCCGTTTTTTTAGTTGTTAGAGTAATTGCCTCAGCTTTTTTTATTACAAGATTTGACCTTACTGCTTTAGCAGATTTAACCTTTCTTGTACTAGCTACCGAAGTTGATTTCACTAAGGAAACTACATCTTTCTTTGTTTCATTTTCTTGCTTGTCAATTGCTGCTAAATGCTCCAATTGCT
>VEQB01000199.1 GCA_018883485.1 Bacteroidota bacterium | reverse complement strand
TGAACTCTTAACCTTAAACGCCTAATTCTAAACCGGGTATAGCTATCGTGTATACTGTCTTCTGGATAGGACCTAATCTCCATAGAAGGTTGAATATACCCATTTAAATCGAAGCTAGATTTTTCTTTATCAGAAAAGGTATAACCTTCGCCTAATTTATATTTATGGGGTATAGGATTTTGCGCAAATACTTTAAGCGCTAAACAAAAAAACATTAAAATAGGAAGCGATAGTTTTTTCATAAGCTTACTCAAAATACCCCTTAACCAAAACCTCTTCGTTTTCCATCATTAATTTTCCTCCTGCTATCACATCTTGCAATACTAAATCATCATCCAAGCAACAGAAGTCGGCATCAGCCCCTACTGCAATAACGCCTTTGTTTTTTAAACCAAGGTTTTTTGCCGGACTACTGGTTATTACCTTTAAAGCCTGCTCAGTAGGCACTCCGCCTTGTTGAACCAAAGCTTTAAACTGTAAATAATTTTGATCGAAATCAGCCCTTCTAAAACCAATTAGATTCCCTTGCGCATCTAATTTATCCAATCCGGCATTGCCATCAGAGCTAAAAGTAATCTGATCTAAAGAAATGCCTTTTTCTAATGCATATAAAACAGACATATAAGGCTCGGTATATTTTGATGCTCCAGTTGTTAAATCTATACTACCACCCAAGGCGGCAAATTTTATTGCCTCTTCAAATAAAGCCTTTGTTCTTCCTACATGCGTTGGAGAGATGGCACTTATAGGAAACTCAAAATCTTTAACCAATCTAAAAAGGCAATCCATTTTTGAGGTTAAAGCCCCTAAATGTAGGTGTAATATTCCCTTTTTACTTGCTAACATCCCTCCCACTTTAATCTGTCTTAATAACCGCACTAATTCCAAGTCTGTTGGATAATCGGAGCGAATATCTGAAATGGCGACTTTGCAACCCAAAACAGGTGCAATAAACATCATGTCGTCTTGCAGCGAGCCGGTAATATAGGTTGGTTCAAGGCCATAAAAACCAGTATACATATAAGCAGTTAAGCCCTCACTTTCTAAAGCTCTGGTTTTAGCAAATAAGCTTTTGATACTTCTAGTAGCACCATCTGTTCCCAATAAGCCAACTACTGTGGTTGAACCAACTTTAACCAAATCACTACAGTTAATTTCTGGGGTCATAGAGCCAAAGCCATGCTTACCACCAGCACCGGTGATATGTATGTGTTGATCGATAAAACCAGGGGTAACAATTTTACCTTGCGCATCCCATTTTTTACAGAGCGAATCAGGTAAATCTAAAGTATCTTCAATGGCTACTATTTTGCCATTAACGATTAATATATCCTTTACACCTAAATAAGCAGGCGAATAAGTTGCAGCATTTTTTATTAAAAGCATAAGCCAAAATGATAGAGTAATAAGGTAAATAAAACAGCCAATACAGGAATCACATTTCTTTTCACAATTTCCATAACAGGTACTTTGGCCACATCTGCTGTGGCAATAAGAATACCAGCAATTGGACTCAATGCTCTTCCCATAGAAGCAGATAGATTCATTGGTAAAAGAATAGATGTACTTGGCACACCAAACTTAAGAGCCACGTTAGGTATGAGTGGACCAAAGGCGAAGAAAGCAGCATTACCACTACCCATAAGCATGGCTGCCAAAAATATCATGATAGTCATAATAATACCTATACCCATTGCACCAATGCCTAAGCCTTGAGAAATGGAAATAAGGCTATCAATAAACCCTAGGGCTATTAAGCCAGCTGCGAAAATTTCGGCAGCCACTATTAACGAAACTACCGATTTAAACATATCTCCCATGCCATCAAAAAACACTTTAAAGCCTGCAAAGACAGCTTTTATATCTCTTGTTCTAATTAATTCTAATAGCATTCCTACAAAAAAACTAAAGAACATGGCAGTAGTAGTTTCTATCTTTAAAGCAATGGGAAAGATTTGAAACACACCAGAAAAAGAAAGCAATAAGAGCAAAGGGAGCACAGGAATAATGGCATAAAACGATGGCGCCTTAGACTTAGTAGAGGGAGCCGTTTCATCTACCTTAACAGGTTCTACTTTGGGTAATTTTTTATCATAATGCTTGTTCACAAAAAAGTAGGAAATCATTAATACAAAATTTAAAATGATAGCAATAGGAATTTGCATATTGATAAAATAAGGCACTGTATCTATTTGTGCAATTTGCGTAGCGGAGGCAGTAATTACAGAAGCCGGACCTATACAAAAAGAAGTGCAACCCGTAATAATAGATACAGCAGCTATTCTGCTAACCCCAAGATTAACCAAGATGGGAAAAACAGCAGCCATCATTAAAAGGCCCATACCTGCGGCAGAAGGCACACAAATAAAAATAAGCTGCCCGATAGGAATAACCAACACAGCAGCTAAATTTGGATAGCTCTTAAAAAAAGAAAGTGGTTTTAGAGCAACCTTTACCAAGGCCTCAGAAGCTCCAATTTTATCAATAAAGGCAACGAATCCACCAATGGCCATAATCATAAGACCCACCCCTGCATTTATTTCTGAGAAAGATTTTTTAATAAACTCAAAAATGTCGAACAAAGGATAGGCACCTGTACTTATAGCCTCATGTTTTGGCCCATCTAAAAAGCCAGACAATAAAATCATTCCTAAACCAGCAATCAATAGGATGGCTTGAGGAAAAACATCTTTTAACAATAACCTTACTACTATAGCAATAACTATAAGAGATAGGAAAAGTCCGAAATATGGAATCATAAGTTTTGGCTAAAAAGGTTTTCTTTCTACAGTGGTTCCTGGTGAAAACTTAAACTTATCAGGGTCTATAGTGGAGTGCTGCACAAAATCGCCTGTAATATCAGGGTTTCGCGTATAGGATTCGTTGGGATTATCAGACAAAGGCGTTACATCAAAAGTAAGTAAAACTGCCCCAGTGCTATCCTGAACCGTTACCATATCACCCGCATTGTTCATGTTAAAATCTCCAGTGGTAGATTTTTGCACAATAGCTCCGCCAAAAGTACCCGTGGGTGTGCCGCCTCCAAAAACAACAAAAGCCTTATTTGCTGGAATTATGGTTCCTGCAGGTACAATATGCCTTGGCGTATTGCTACTTAAAGCGGTGGCATCAAAAATTTTATAACCGCTTATATCTAAAGCTTTGCTAGAATTATTATAGAACTCGATAAATTCATCTTCAGCTTGTGAGTAAACACCATCACCATTGGCATCTCCATCTAAACCAGAATTAGAAGGATCATACAAAACTTCATTGATAATTAAATTTCCTGTAACCACAGGCGAATCGTCATCTTCAATCAAAATGGTTTTGGTTTGAACCCCATCCTCTAATCCACCCGCTACAGAATCAATATCAATAATCAGGTTTTCATTTCCTTCTACCAAAATATCCTGTATAGTTAACAAGGTACTTTGGTTAGTTAAACTTCCAGCTTTAATTGTAATTGAAAGTGGAGCACTAACATCTACATTTAATAAAGCTTTACCCGAATACTTAAAAAACACTGTTACATCATTGGAAGCTTGCTCATTTAGCGTCACAGTGATTTGAGACAACCCACCTGCTTCGGCAATATTGGTAGCGCTTACAGCCAATTTTACCTTTGCCGTATTATTGGTATTAATAATTGGCTTTACATCCTCTGTTTTGCAAGCAGCGAGGGCAAATACCAAGAAGGTAAATAGCCAGAGAAATTTATTTCTTTTCATATATAATTGGGTTCAAACCTATTGCTTAATTACTTTAAACCTGCCAGTGCTATTGCTAGTATATAAGTTAATAAAATAAACTCCAGAACTAAGGCCATTCATTTCTACTTCATTTTGAAGCGGCTTTCCTTCAGCTAATTTTTTACCATTGAGATCAAATATTTCAAAATGGGTAACTGCAAATTCAGAAGAAATAAATAATCTATCAGAAACTGGATTTGGATATAGGATAAAAGTGCTATTTAAATAAGATTGCAAAGAGTTAGTTTGACCACTAATGGTAATTTGCTTTGTTCCAGAAACACCAGAACCATCATTTGCTATAGCTTTAACAGTTACCACTCCATTGGCCTTTGCAGTTAATAAACCACTGCTAGAAATGCTTGCCAAAGAGCTAGAATCAACGCTCCATGTTACATTTTTATTAGATGCAGTAGAAGGCAAAACAGTGGCAGTCATTTGCAAGGTTCCGCCATTTATAGTAATACTCGTTGAGGGGCTACTAACCGTTACTTCGCTAACTAAAACATCAGCACAAATAGGATAAATACACTCTGTATCGTATATAGTAGTTTTAGTAGAATCTGTGCAATTTAACGCACCATTTATCCAAGAGCCTCCAGAAGCTTTATAAGCCCAAGAGCCGGTATACTCCCAAGGTTTTCCGGTTCCATCTTCATTGGCATTGCCATAAGTTTCTGCTACTTCTCCTACTTTAAACAATTCAATGGCATCATCTCCATTTTGGTTCACCACACCAAGCGCATCCACAAAAACATGATTAAACTTGTTCCAGCAACTCGCTAAATAAGCTTTCATGGCAATAGAATCTCTCACTACAAAAATTTCAGCCCCAGCAACAACTGTAGTTTTAGGAAACCTAAATTCTTGCCCATCTGTACCTCCACCATTATTGGCAATTCCTAAACCATAAATACTTAAATCGGCAATAGCTGCAGTAGCGCTTACATGTATGCCTTTACCGCTAACACCTCCCATAGGAGTTACAAAATCAGTAACACCTTGTAATGATAATTTATTGCTGCAGCTAGAGCAAGAGCTAAAGCATACAGAAGTAATAGCTGTGTCTAACTTAAAGGCCAAAGTGCGCACATTTTTTCCTTCATAAACTTGCGTACAAGGACTACCAGAAGCTAAACTTTCCTCTGTGTAATTAC
>VEQB01000198.1 GCA_018883485.1 Bacteroidota bacterium | reverse complement strand
AGCGATGATAAATTGAATTTTAACATGCGCACAAAATTATTTACCAACCGCACTATATATATTTAGCTTTTTTTTAATAATATCAACTAGGTTCAAACAATTGAAACAGAAGTTTTATTATCTTGCCATTAATGAAACGTTCTGTAAATACAAGTAGACTTAAAAAGCAGGTTCAAAATGTTTTTGCCGAGGCTGGCAGAAAGATGCTTAATTATAAACAAATTGCGCGCCGATTAGAGTTAGACGATACCGAAAATAGAAATGAAATTATTAAAATTCTAAAACAATTAGAAGCAGATAATATCATTGAGGAAATAGATGCAGGCAGGTATGTTGCCGTATTTACCCATAATTTTGTGATTGGTAAAGTAGATATGACCCATCAGGGAAATGCTTACGTAAAGCCAGAAGATGGTGGAGAGGATGTTTTTATTTCTTCTGAGTTTAAGAACACTGCCTTGCATGGAGATACAGTGAAAGTAGTTTTATTGGCCCACAAAATGCAGGGTAAACAAACGGGTGAAATTATTGAAGTAATAAAACGGAATAAAGCCATTTACGTTGGTGTTTTGCAAGTGCATTACAACTATGCTTTTCTCATCCCAGATGACAAGAAAATGCATACCAATATTTTTATCCCACAAAATAAATTAAACAAAGGCAAAAATGGCGAAAAAGCTACAGCACGCATTTTAGAATGGACTATAGAAAACGAGAATCCAATTGGCGAAGTAATCGATATCCTTGGCAGGCCGGGTCTACACGAAACTGAAATGAATGCTATCGTGATTGAATATGGGTTTGAAAATAAATTTCCTCCAGAGGTTGAAAAAGAAGCAGAACGCATTCCAGATAAAATTACTGCTGCAGAAATTAAGTTGAGAAAGGATTTCAGAAAAACTTTAACCTTTACCATCGACCCAGAAGATGCCAAAGATTTTGATGATGCGCTATCTTTTAAATTACTAGCGAATGGCCATTATGAAATTGGTGTACACATTGCGGATGTGAGTCATTATATTACAGAAGGAGGCAAACTAGATGAAGAAGCCTTGAAACGCGCCACTTCTGTATACTTGGTAGATAGAACCATACCCATGCTGCCAGAAAAATTGTCTAATGGCCTTTGTTCTTTGCGTCCAAACGAAGATAAACTTACCTTCTCTGTGGTAGTTGAAATGAATGACAAAGCAGAGGTTTTGAGCACTTGGTTTGGCAAAACTATTATTCATTCTGTAAGAAGATTTACTTATGAAGAGGCTCAAGAAAGAATAGAAACAAAGGAAGGCGATTTGGCCACAGAGCTCAATATTTTAAATGAATTAGCCAAGGAATTGAAAGAAAAGCGTTTTAAAAAAGGAGCCATCAGTTTTGAAACGCAAGAGGTAAAATTTAAGCTAGACGAAAACTTTAAGCCAAAAGAACTCTTCATAAAAATTAGAAAAGATGCGCATAAATTAATTGAAGAATTTATGTTGTTAGCCAATAGAAAAGTTGCAGAATATGGCAATAGTTTAGGTAAAGCAGAAAAGCGAAAAACTTTTGTTTACCGCATCCATGAGGAACCTAACGAAGACAAACTACGTTTATTTAATTTATTTGCCGCGCGCTTTGGTTATAAGATAGAGTTTCAGAGTCAGAAAGCCATTGCCCATTCTTTTAATGCTCTCCTAGATAGTTTAGAAGGTAAACCAGAACAGAATTTGGTTCAAAGCCAAGCCATACGTACCATGAGCAAAGCTTATTATGGTACTAAAAAATCTATGCATTATGGCTTAGCTTTTGAGCATTATACACATTTCACCTCTCCTATTCGTAGGTATCCAGATTTAATGGTACACCGCTTATTATTTAACTATTTGAACCAAGGCATATCTGCTAACGAAGCCCATTATGAAGAGATGTGTAAGCAAAGCTCTGCCATGGAAGTAAAGGCGGCCGATGCAGAAAGGGCATCGGTTAGATACAAACAAGTAGAATATATTAGCGGCTTTATTGGGGAAGAATTTGAGGGCATTATTTCTGGCGTAACAGAATGGGGAGTTTATGTTGAGATTAGTCAGTACAAAGCAGAAGGCATGGTGCGCCTTACCAATATGCAAGATGACTACTATGATTACGATGAAACGAGTCAGAGCATTATTGGCCGCAGGAGCCGTAAAAGAATTCAACTTGGGGATAATATTAAAGTATTGGTAACCGCTGCAGATATTTTTAAACGCACCATAGATTTAGCCTTAGTAGATGATGGCATAAAAAGAGAATTTAAAAAAGGCTGGGAACAGGAGAAAAAAAGAAGAGAAAAGAAAAGCGGTAGGAAGAGAAGACGGTAGGTTTTCCTAACTTGCTTTCTTCCCCCCTGGCCCCCCTTCCGCCAGTTGGCGGACGCGGTCCAGGGGGGAGCGGCAATGGGTATGAGCTATGGCTCATACGAAATTTAAATTAATGCAAATCTCTTTTGTACATAATTCAATTTTCCATCCGCGATTAGCGGCACTTCCCCCCTGGAAGGGGGGCAAGGGGGGAAGACCTTAGCCTTTTCCATTTAAATGCAAATCAACAAAATCAATTATCTGATTTTTAACTCTACTAAAATCATCCAAAATTTCATCATCTGTAAATCTCAAAATCTTATATCCCAATTCTATTAAACGTCTATTTCGAATTGCATCTTTAATAATGGTTTTATCCCATTCATGGGTTATTCCATCAGCTTCGATGATAATACCCAATGGCAAGCACATAAAATCAGCAATATAAACATCAACAGGTCTTTGCCTTTGAAATTTTACTCCAAGAACTTGTGACTTTCTTAAGACCAACTCCCATAAGATTCGCTCGGTATTGGAGGGCTTGCGTCTAAGCTTACTTGCAAACTCCCTATTATCTTTATTGTAATGTGAATTTAGATGCATGCCCAAATTTAGCAATTGTATTATGATAGTAATTTACTTATTGTATTTTAAATCTCATTAATAGGATAGGGGTCTTCCCCCCTACCCCCCCTTCCAGGGGGGAGCGGCAATAGGTATGCACTATGGCTCATACGAGATTAATTTATATGGTACTTTCAATGTAAACATTACCTCTATGAGTACAAGCAAACCGACATGTAAACTCCCCCCTGGAAGGGGGGTAAGGGGGGAAGATAATAATCAATAAATCAAACCTATCATGAGCATTTCTTTACATTCAAAAAGTCTTCCCCCCTGGCCCCCCTTCCAGGGGGGAGCGACAATACGTATCCTCTTTGACTCATACAAAATTTACCTTACAAGGGACTTTCAATTTAAACAATGCTAATATCAGTAAAATAGTTTTGCATGTAAACTTGCCCCCCTGGAAGGGGGGCAAGGGGGGAAGACCTTAATCCCTTTAAAGAAAAAGTTTCTTTATACTTGCACCATGTATTCTTACAGCAATTTACTAGCCCTAATTAATACCCAACTATCCCAAACCCAATACGGTAACAACCCGGTTGAACTATACGACCCCATTACTTACATGATGAGTCTTGGAGGCAAACGCCTAAGGCCCGTATTGGTTTTAATGGCTTGCAACCTCTACAAAGAAGAAGTAACAGATGCCTTGCCGGCGGCTATAGCCATTGAAGTTTTTCATAATTTCACCTTGGTACACGATGACATTATGGACAATGCCCCGCTGCGCAGAGGCAAAGAAACGGTTTACAAAAAATGGAGTATGCCTATTGCTATTTTAAGCGGCGATATGATGCTAATTAAAGCCATCGACATTTTGGCTCAAACCGAAAATACAGATTTTAAAAAGCTATTAACAGTTTTTAACAAAGCAGCAGCAGAGGTTTGTGAAGGGCAGCAAATAGATATGAACTTTGAAGCCCAAGCAAGTGTAAGCCATGCGCAATACATTGAAATGATTACACTTAAAACGGCTGTGCTACTTGGGGCTTCTTTACAGCTTGGTGCCTTAATTGGCGGTGCATCCAATGCAGATGCAGAACATATTTACGAGTTTGGAAAAAACATTGGTATCGCCTTTCAAATACAAGATGATATTTTAGACAGCTTTGGAGAAACCGCACAAGTAGGTAAAATGATAGGAGGAGATATTGCTGCCAATAAAAAGACGTTACTACTTATAGAATTGCTAGCTAGCGCGCATAAAGACGATCAAATAGCCTTAAACCAATATCTGCAAATGGAGGTTAACGAAAAAATTGCAGGCATATTAAGATTGTATAGCAAGTATAAAATAAAAGAATTTGCAGAAGCGCAAAAAGAACAATATTTAACCAAAGCCTTTAATCATTTAAAAGCATTATCGGTAGAGACCTCAAAAACCGAGGTATTGGCTAATATGGCTAAAGATTTAATGGAAAGAATGAGCTAAGAAATTCTGCCCCATTTAGCAGTGCGTTTATACACTTCAAAAAAGTTAGCTAAACTACTATGCGCTACTTGTTGTAAATTAGGATCAAGCTTTAATATTTCTTGTGCCGATAACCTAGCTAAAGAAACTATTTGTGCATCTTTACTTAAGTCGCCAATACGCAAATCTAGAATGCCGCTTTGGGCAGTACCTTCCAATTCTCCAGGCCCTCTAAGCTTTAAATCTGCCTCGGCAATTCTAAAACCATCATTGGTTTCAACCATGGTTTTTAAGCGTAGTTTTGCATCATTGCTCAACTTAACATCTGCCATTAAAACACAAAAAGATTGATCGCCGCCACGGCCTACTCTACCGCGCAACTGATGCAATTGGGATAAACCAAATTTCTGAGCACTTTCAATTATCATTACCGTGGCATTAGGTACATTAACGCCTACTTCAATAACCGTAGTTGCTACCATTATATGTGATTGCCCTTTTAAAAAGCGATTCATTTCATGCGCCTTTTCTTGGGCTTTCATTTTGCCATGCAAAATACTTACTTGG
>VEQB01000197.1 GCA_018883485.1 Bacteroidota bacterium | reverse complement strand
GGGTTATTTAGCAGCTCCCAAAGCCATTGCAGCCGCATGCGATAAAATACAAGCACAGTTTACTTCTACTACCAGCAGTATAACACAAAAAGCGGCAGTGGCAGCCTTAAATGGTTCAAGAGAACCAAGCTTAAAAATGGTTGAGGCATTTAAACGCAGACGTGCTTTGGTTCAAACCGCCTTAGAAAAAATACCAGGCTTAAAATGCAATTCCCCAGAAGGAGCATTTTATTTCTTTCCAGATATCAGTTACTTTCTGGGCAAAAGTTTTGAGGGTAAAGTTATTGCCACCGCCACCGACCTTTGCCTGTATTTATTACACCAAGGTCATGTATCTGTTGTAACTGGAGAGGCATTTGGAGAACCTAACTGCATTAGAATCAGCTATGCAACTAGCGACGAAAAATTAATACAAGCCATGGAGAGAATTAAACTGGCTTTATCTAAATTGGGCTAAAATTATGAAGGAAATTATTGAAAAATTTGAAGGACTAAAAGTTCTAGTAATTGGAGATGTAATGGTAGATGCTTACCTGTTAGGAAAAGTAGAAAGAATATCTCCAGAAGCACCTGTGCCCATTGTAGCTGTAGATAAAAAAGAATACCGGTTAGGTGGTGCTGCAAATGTTGCACTCAACTTAGCAGCCTTAGGTGCAAAACCTATTTTATGTTCTGTAATTGGCGAAGATATTGAAGGCAATGAGTTTATGCAATTGCTAGAGCAATCTGGCTTGAACCCATCTGGTATTGTAAGATCTAAAGATAGATTAACCACTACCAAAACACGTGTAATTGCACAACAAACACAAATGATTAGGGTAGATCATGAGATGACCCATGCCTTAAGCGAGTACGAAACTTATGTATTGAGTCACCGCATTGTAGATGATATTTTACCAGGTGTTGATGTGGTTTTATTTGAAGATTACGACAAAGGGGTTATTACATCATTGCTGATAGAGCAAATAGTTGCGGCGGCGCATAAGCATGGAAAAAAAGTAGTGGTTGATCCAAAGAACAGAAACTTTAACAGTTTTAAAGGAGTAGATTTATTTAAACCTAATTTGAAAGAATTGAAAGAGGGTTTTAATAGAGAGGCTAACCCAGAAGATAAAGGCGCATTTGAAACCATGATTTTAGATTTAATGCAAGCCATGCAATTGAAAAATATTATGGTTACCATGAGCGAAAAAGGGGTAATGATTAGCGATGGCAAAACCTTTGATTATATACCAGCACATTTCAGAAAAATTGCAGACGTAAGTGGGGCTGGTGATACTGTTATCAGCGTGGCATCGCTTTGTTATGCCCTAGGTTTAGATAACAAGCAAACAGCAGCATTGTCTAATTTAGCAGGTGGTTTAGTATGCGAAGAAGTAGGTGTTGTTCCTATCAATCTTGAAAGGTTAAAAGAAGAATCTGAGAAATTGTAGGTGCGTTAATTTTAATGAGTAAAACACTTTACTTTTTTATAGTTATTGGAAAACTAGTTCTCCTAAAACTCCCAATAACACCAAGCCCACCTGCCATATTAGAATACATAGGAAGTGGTTCACTAAAAGGGTCATCACCAAAATAGTTTACTCTTCTTCTGTTAAACTCGTAATAATTGTAATCAGTAGTTAGGAGATAAATATCGAAGTAATATTCATTTTGCATTTCACCATAATCATACGCTTCACTTCTGCTAAACATCTCTTTACCGTCATGGTAATCATCGCTTTGAAATTGGTCGCTCATTAAAGTATAATTTGTATCCCAAGGCGAAAAACCAAACTTCTCATCTATGGCTATTCTGTAGTAGTTCTTCTCCCCTTTGGCATCATCCCATTTGGTAGAAAAAGCAAATTGTAATTGTCCAAATTGATCTACTCCTTGCATATCGCCTTTTGCCACTTTAATGGGAACCCTTGTTGCTGGAATAGTTGTTGAGCCACTCACTTCAAAATTATCAAATTTTACTTTTAAGGTATAAGTTCTTCCTGGAAACAAAGGATAATTGGCTTGTGCTAATTGATATTCTAATCGAGTGGGATGGTAAGGTATAACTGTATCATTTCCTAAATTGTCTGTAATAGTAATTATTGCGTTTGGCACTATAGGAAACTCTAAAGACTTTGGCTGGTTATACAAGGGTTTAGAAACGGTTACACTTACTGTAATAAATTCTTCTTCTGGGCACAAAAACGATAGTACTACTGCCTTAGGTTTTGCTTCTGGCAACTCTATGGTTGCTTCCTTTTCACAAGCCATTAAGCTAAAGGAAAGGCATAGGGATAAAATTATATATAAATTCTTCATGACCTAAAATTTTATATTCCAAGAAATCGAAGGAATGATTGGGAATAGAGATACCTGTGTAAGTTGTGGCGTATCGTAATTTGGTGGAGGTTGAGAGATATAATAGAAAAAGGGATTGGCTCTATTGTATAAATTATACACACTAAACTCCCAAGTTCTTTCATAACGCTTAAACTTTCTTTGCACTTGTAAACCAATATCCATTCTGTGGTAAGGTGCCATTCTATAGGCATTTCTGTCAGTATATTCATACACGTTTCCAAAGGTAAAACTACCACCTCTACCAGGGGTATGCGCTGGCGCGCTGTATTCGGCAACTGGCAGGGTTATGGCCTGCCCGGTTCCATACACCCAAGTTCCAGATAATTTTAATCCATTGTGTTCTGGAGTTTCTTTACGTATTTCATAAATTCCAACCACAGAAATATCATGTCTTCTATCGTAACGTGCATAAAACTCTTTACCAAAATTAAGTTCATCAAATTGCAAGGTTGTCCAAGATAAAGTGTAGCCAATCCAACCAGAAAGTTTACCTATTTTCTTTTGCAAAAAGAACTCTGCTCCATAACTCCACCCCTTACCTGAGGTTATTTTATCTTCCCAAGAATTGGCATTTCCACTGTTAACATCTGCTGGGTCGGCATCAAAAAAACTAGCCCCTTCTTTATATGAAATAATGTTGGCAGATTCTTTATAATACCCTTCTATGCTTACAGAATAACCTTTATCTAAAAAGTCTTTAGCAACCCCAGCAGCCAATTGCCAAGATTGCTGCGGCAAGGTTCGATTAGTAGTAGGTACCCATAAATCTGTAGGCAAACCAATGGAGGTATTGCTTAATAAATGTATGTATTGGTTCATTAAGGCATAAGAGGCTTTAATTGCCAAATCTGGTTTAAGATTATATGAAGAGCTAAATCTTGGTTCAAGCCTTAAATAGTTTTTACCTTGTGCAGAGAAATGAGATAAACGCAAGCCAGGGTTAAGTCTTAGACGTGCCCCTACTTTAATATCATCTTCAGCATAAACGGCATTTTCCCAAGAGAACAACTTGTTTTTTGTGGTATTGTTATACCCAGAAAATTCATCTAAAACCACTAATGCAGAAGGAGTAAATGTATGGTAAATAAAATTTACACCTGCCTTAATAGAATGAGAAGTAGAAGGCCTAAAATCTACATCATATTTAGCTCCAAAATCTCTTATTCCCGAACCATAATTTAACACAAATTTCTGCCCATTACTTAAAGATTCATCTATTAACTTAAACTGATAATCACTTCCTATTATTGATAAATTTCCAAAAAGCTTTGGGGCAAATTGGTGGTTCCAACGAATGGTTCCTGTAACATTACCCCAATTTATTCCACTTTGCTGCTCTTGATCGGCATACTTAGATTTTAAGAAAAATTTATCTCTACCAAAATATCCACTCACATAAATTTTATTTCGGCTATTGATTTCATAATTGGCCTTGGCATTTAAATCATAAAAGTAGTATCGCGTTTTTTGATTGGCAGGCATAAATGGTTGCGCCAAAACATCTAGGTAAGTTCTACGACCTGAAATTAAAAAGGAGGATTTACCTTTTACAATGGGGCCTTCTAACAACAAGCGGGAGGCTATTAAACCAATGCCAGCCTCTCCATGAAATTCTTCTTTGTTTCCTTCCTTCATGCTCATATCAATAACAGAAGAAAGTCTACCACCATACCTTGCAGGGAAACCACCTTTGGTTAACTCCACACTTTTTAAGGCATCGCCATTAAATAAACTAAAAAAGCCAAACAAGTGAAAGGCATTATACACCGTGGCATCATCTAAGATAATTAAATTTTGATCGGGCCCTCCTCCCCTCACATAAATGCCGCTATTTCCTTCACCACCTTTTTGAACACCAGGCAACAATTGAATTACTTTTAACACATCTTTTTCGCCCAATAAGGCTGGTATATCTTTTATTTGTTGAACCGGAATTTCAATGACACTCATTCTGGTAACTTCAGCTAATTTAGTGCTTTGTTTTTCGGCACTAACCACCACTTCTTGCAGTGCAGTTCCAGGTTCGAGCCAAATATTATTCTCTAGATTTTGGTTCAACTTAATTTTAAAACCCTTTGGCTTATAGCCAATATAACTTACTAATAAATCGTATTCTCCTTCTGGTAATGTAATAGAATAAAACCCATAATTATTGCTTACGGTTCCAGTCTTTAGTGAAGGAATGGCAATACTTGCACCAATTAATAATTCCTCACTCCCTTTTTCTTTGATATAACCACTAACTGTATATCGTGTTTGAGAAAAAAGGTAAAAAGGAGAAAAGAGCAAAAGATAAAGGAATAGGTATTTTAGGTTCATACGTTTTAGCGGTAGGATTTTAACGCTTGAAATAGAAAATTATGATGAGGGTCAAAATTTATTTTTATACATCATACTTTCTATAGGCTTTACGGTTCGCTTACTATACTTTGCATTCTTTTTGGTATTGTATAATATTTCAATTTCTCCTTCTACTACAAAATAAATTAATTGCCCTATAGGCATTCCACCATAAACCCTAACTGGCTGGGTGCAAGAAATCTCTAATGTCCAGGTATTACAAAAACCTACATCTCCTTTACCTGCGGTTGCATGTATATCTATACC
>VEQB01000196.1 GCA_018883485.1 Bacteroidota bacterium | reverse complement strand
GTTCTATATTTAGGACTAGCTTTTATAAGTTGTTCTGTCCAACTATTCATTTCCGTAAATTGTTTGTGCAGGTTTTCTTTTTTTTCAAAGGTTATTTTGCCACTTAAAATTAAGTTCTGCCCCCATCCTGTTTTCACGTTAATGAGAAATAGAAGGCAAATAAGTAAGGTTCTATTATTCTTCATTAGTTCCTCCTCTATTGCTGTTTAGGTGCCAAGTAAGTGCCACCCAATAATATCTTTTAAGTACTAAGAAGTTTTGTTCATTGATATAATTGCTATTTGCTGTTCTCTCAAATCCAATGTTTTGATTCAATAAGTCATTCACCCCTACAGAAGCTTCTAATTGGTCTGCTTTGAATAGTTTTCTATTTAAACTTAAATTTATAATATGGTTTGTATTCCCAGTAAATAGGCCACTTTGAGCGCGCTTATTCCAAGTGTGTTCGGCAAACCATTCAAATTTTTTAGGCATATAAATGCTTATTCCTGTAGAAGTAGTGTAGGTGTAAAAATTGGTTATTTGGTCTTTACGTAAACTAGTGGTAGACCTGTTATAGCTTATTCCTGGTGAAAAGTATATTTCATAAACATCCTCCTTTTCATTACTAAAATTAATGTTGTAATTAAGGTTTAAATTATTATTTATATTGCTAAGTGTATTAATGAAATTAACATTTTTATAAGCTCCCCCTCTTAAATTATTTCCTATGCTTAAATTTATAGACTTAATTTCAAGATAGTAATATAAATTAAAGTTCAAGGATTGATTTCCGTTTACGTTTACAGATTTAAAAACTCGTCTTCCTAACTCATCCACTACATCATAGTTTGTAAAATCATTAAAGGTATTGCTTAAGCTTAGGCTAAACCAAATGCTTCTTCCAGAAATAGGTTTATAATTATTATAGCTAAGGCTTATATCGTTTCTAAAACTTTGAATTAGTTCTGGATTTCCCAAAAACACCACCAAAGGATTACTTAAGTTTTGAATAGGATTAATTTGTTGCAAAGTAGGCTGCCGTGTAGAGCCGCTGTAACTAAAGCTAAAAGAGCTGGTACTGCTAATTTTATAATTGATTCTAGCACTAGGGAAAAAGTTTAAGAATTTTTGTGTAATCAGGGTGTCATTTAATACATTATCTTGGTTCAGCAAGGTATGGCTTACTTTAGCCCCAATACTTGCATTTGTTTTCTTGGTTACATAACGAAGTAATAATTCAAATTTTTGAATGCCTATGGTATAATTTAATTCATTACTCAAAGAATCAACTCTTTTTGTATAGGCGCCCATTAGATCTTTGTTAAATGTATTTATAATTGATTTATTTAGCGTTCTATGGTAATCATAACTGCTTACCAAAAAGTACTTTTTGCTCAATGGTTCAGTATAACTTAAGGTTGCTCCAATAGCATTGCCTTTCTCGCTTGCTGGAGTTTGTTGGTCTAAATTCTGTTCACTATTAATACTAGTATCACCATTATAGAAGGTTGTATTTGAGAATAAATTTCCAGTTCGTTTATTGTCATTAATTCTTTGGTCAAACTTTAGCGAAACAGTTCTGCCCACTGTCCTAAATTTTTTATTGAGCACAAAAGAATAATCAAATCTTAACGTTTCTCCATTGCTGCTGTTTGTTCTTCTGTTTTTATTAACGAGTAAGCTATCTTCATTAAAGTTTTCCGAAACAACCTCAGAAATATTATCATAATAGGATTGCATTAGATTAGCTCTTATAACAAGGGATGAGAAAGAATCAAGTTTAAATTCTGATTTTCCGTTTAAGGAATTATTGGTTCTATTGGTTTTGTTATCTGTAAGTATTTGATTAAAATAGGTGGTATCGGGCAAAATCCATTTGGTGTAATCTCTTTCTAAACCTCTTACCATAGTGTTGCGATGCGTAGCTGTTAATTGATAACTTTGTTTGTCGTTATTTAATTTGTCGTTGTAATGCCCGCCAATATAACGCGTTTGAGGAAGTCCGTTGCCATCAAAATCTCCTTCAGATCTTTCAAAATAACTATACATATAACCGCTGGCCTCATCATATTCTACATTGTTGCCTAAATATTTTTCTCTGTCTTCCCAGCTCATATCTGTATTGGTTGTATTAGATAAGGTAGAGAAAACAGAAATTTTTTGTTTGCCTTTAAATTTGTTAAACATTGCTTCACCTTCGTATCTATTTTCTGTGCCAAAACTTTGGTTTACATTGGGAATGGTACTATTGTTTTTACTTCCATACATACCTCGTAATTTGCCAAAATATCCCTTTTTTGCATCCTCTTTTAGGGTCAAATTAATCGTTTTTTCTTTGGTTCCATCGTCAATACCGGTGAAGGCTGTTTGTTCACTTTTTTTATCAAATACTTGAACCGTTTCTACATTTTGTGCTTGTATATTTCTGGTTGCCACGGTTGGATCGTTACCAAAAAACTCTTCACCATCTACCAAAACACGTTTAACTTCCTGGCCTTGTGCTGTTATTTTACCATCTTTATCTACTTGTATTCCTGGTAGTTTTTTTAGTAAGTCTTCTACATTAGCACTTTTATTGGTGAGGAAACTATCTACCAAAAACTCCACCGTATCCCCTTTTATTTTAATGGCTTGTCTGTCTTTTATGATTATTTCTTTAAGTAAATTTTCTTTAGAAATAAGGCTAATTGTACCAAGTTCTTTTACTTCATTTTCTTGCAGTAGTATTATTTCTTCGTAATCTGCATAGGAGGGCCGAGCTATCAGAATGCGGTAGGTATCTGCCGGCAATTTACCAAATTGAAATACGCCCAGCTGGTTGGTAAATTGTCTTCTAAAGATTACAGAATCCTTTTTAATAATAGCGACCGATGAATACGCCATTGTTTTATAATTGTTTGTATCAGCCAAATTTCCTTTTATAATGCCATTTTGTGCACATAATAAGCTTGGTCCGAAACAAAATAGAAGTAGTAACTTAAAATGTGGTAAAAGATGTTTCATTGATAAGCGAAAATGCAAAAGGAAAACGAAAAAACAAAAAAAATGGTATAAGCGGTTAATTGTTGCTTTAAACTCAAGTAGTTGAAAAATTACTTTTGTTGCCATTTTCAATTTATTAAATTTGAAAGGAAATGCAGCAAAAAACAGAGTGGTTTGAAGAATGGTTCGATTCTCCTTATTATCATATTTTATATGGAGATAGGGATATGAAGGAGGCCGAATTTTTTCTTGAGAATCTTATCAAAAAATTCAACACTAACAAAGATGCAAAATTAATTGATTTGGCTTGTGGCGCCGGACGGCATAGTATTTACCTTAATTCTTTGGGTTTTGATGTAACAGGAGTTGATCTTTCGGAACACAGTATTTCTTTGGCTAAACCTTATGAAAATAACCGCTTGCATTTTGATGTTGGTGATTTACGCAATCTAAATTTAGCCTCTAAATTTGATATTGCACTCAATCTCTTTACTAGTTTTGGCTATTTTGATTGCTTTGCAACCAATATGCAAGTGTTGGGCCAGATAAAGGCATTGTTAAACCCTAAAGGATATTTTCTAATAGATTTTATGAATGCACCCAAAGTTCTTTCAAAACTGATTGCAGCTGAGCAGGTGCATAAGAATGCGATTACTTTTCACATTCACCGTCGTATAGAGCAAGGGCTCATAATAAAAGATATTTCATTTGAGGTGGATAGAAAAAATTATAGCTATCAGGAGAAAGTGCAAGCCTTAACCTTAAAAGATTTTGAAACCATGTTAAAGGAGGTAGGTTTTCAAATTTTGGAAATTTTTGGAAATTATAAACTAGATGTTTTTGATGAGCAAAATAGTGATAGGTTAATTTTAATTTGTAAAAAGCAAGATGCTTAGTACCCTTCTCGAATTAGATAGATCCGCATTTTTAGCCATCAACAATGGCCTTTCTCAACCATGGTTAAATACCATTTGTCTTGTCTTTAGAAATCAGAGTACCTGGTATCCTATGTATGCGGTAGTTATTTATTTTTTGGTTCGAGCCTACAAAAAGGAAAGCTGGAAAATATTATTAGCCGCTGCTTTAATGGTATTTGCAACAGACCAGTTTAGTGCTAATTTAGTAAAGAATACCTTTATGCGTTTAAGGCCTTGCGTGGAGCCTTTATTAGCGGGCAAAGTGATACATTTAACAGGCTCATGCAATGGTTATAGCTTTATTTCAGCGCATGCCACCAATCATTTTGCAGTAGCCGTTTTTATTAGTTTTTGGTTCAAGAAGCAAAATTGGCAATTACCTATTTTACTTTTATGGGCAGCTTTTATTGCTTTCTCTCAAGTTTATGTTGGGGTGCATTATCCATCAGATGTGATAGTAGGTGCTGCTGTGGGCAGTTTATTCGGGGTTGCGTTTTCTAGATATGTTTTTAAATTTATTCCTATTCAAACATGAGTTGGATTTGGTTAGCATTATTGCCTATTGGGCCTCTCTTAGGAACCTACTTAGGAATTAAAGGAGCAAAGAAATTTGAGATTAGCTTAATTTGGTTTATTTCCTTTGCTGGTGCCTACTTGTTGGGCATTACTATTTTAAATTTAATACCAGAAGTATTTAGAGTTTTTGATCCTATGAAAGGTGCGCTGGTATTAATTGGCTTCTTCTTTCAAATTTTTTTAGAGCGCTACTCAGAGGGAGTTGAGCATGGTCACTTGCATGGGCACCATCATTTCAAAGCTAAAGCAATTCCCATTGGAGTTGTATTGTCTTTAAGTATTCACTCTTTCTCCGAAGGTATTCCTCAATACCTCTCTCATATACAGTGATTATAATTACAACATCAGTATTCAGGGTGGAGGCATCAAGTTTAATATTCGTTCAGAAATCAAAGACATCAACTTAAAACAAGACTGGCAGTATTTCCGCAGTGCCAATAATACTTGGAGGTTCGGTGTCAATATGATTCATCATACACTGACTCCTTCACGGTTTGAAGGAGATAGTGATGTGTTTAATGA
>VEQB01000195.1 GCA_018883485.1 Bacteroidota bacterium | reverse complement strand
AACTGCTTCACTGGAGCATAACCTTCAACACCGTAAGGAAGAGCAACGATAGCACTCTTATCTTCGATTTTAAGGATAGTACCTTCGTGTTCTGAACCAACAGAGAATAAGGTTTCGAATGCTTCCCAAGGATTTTCGTCTAATTGTTTGTGGCCTAAGCTCAAACGACGGTTTTCTAGGTCAACTTCTAATACCAATACGTCTAATTCTTGGTTAACTTTTACAAACTCATTTGGATGTTTGATTTTCTTAGTCCAGCTCAAATCAGAAACGTGAACCAATCCGTCAACACCTTCTTCAAGTTCTACAAATAAACCATAGTTGGTCATGTTACGCACAACACCTTTATGGCGTGAACCAACTGGGTATCTGTCTTGGATAGCAACCCAAGGATCAGCTTTCAATTGTTTAACACCTAAAGACATTTTACGCTCGTCTTTGTCTAATGTTAAGATAACAGCTTCCATTTCGTCACCCATTTTCAAGAAATCTTGAGGGCTACGTAAATGTTGGCTCCAACTCATTTCGCTTACGTGGATTAAGCCTTCAACACCAGGGGCTATTTCTAAGAATGCACCGTAATCAGCGATGTTTACAATCTTACCAGTAACTTTAGCACCAACAATTAAGTTTTCTGCTAAAGAATCCCAAGGATGTGCACCCAATTGTTTTAAACCTAATGAAATACGTTTCTTCTCATCATCAAAGTCGAGTACCACCACATTGATTTTTTGATCCATTTGGAGTACTTCTTCTGGATGGTTGATACGTCCCCAAGAAATATCTGTGATATGCAATAAACCATCAACACCACCCAAATCAATGAACACACCAAAAGAAGTCATGTTTTTCACAGTTCCTTCTAATACTTGTCCTTTTTCTAATTTAGATAGGATATCAGATTTTTGTTTTTCAATATCTTCTTCAATCAATACCTTGTGCGAGATAACTACATTTTTAAAGGCATGATTTACTTTAACCACTTTAAAAGGCATGGTTTGGCCTACGTACACATCGTAATCCTTAATAGGCTTAGTGTCGATTTGTGATCCTGGAAGGAAAGTGTCGATGCCAAAAACATCTACCACTAAACCACCTTTGGTGCGGGTTTTAACAAGACCATTCACAACCACGTCATTGTCGTGGGCTTCAAGAATGTGTTCCCAAGCGCGCTCACTCATTGCTTTTTTACGGCTAAGAATTAGCTGACCATTAGGGTCTTCTTTGGTTTCAAGCAATACTTCTACAGTATCGCCAATTTTAAGATCCGGCATATCGCGGAACTCGGTGCGGGCAATTAAACCATCAGATTTAAATCCAATGTTTAATACCACTTCTTTTTCGGTAAAACCTACTACAGTACCTTTTACAATTTCCTTCTCGTTGAAGGCATTTAAGGTATTCTCATAAAGAGAGGCTAACGTTTGGTGTTCCTCTTGCGAGTAGCCGCCAAATCCGGCTTTGTCCATACTCCAATCAAAATCTTGATCTGGTGTTGGTGTGTTTTGGTTAATGATGTTTGACAATAAAATAATCTCCTTTCGCTAATAAAAGCGGGCAAATATACGGCTAAATTATTGACATGCAAATGTTTTTAGGTTCAAAAAGGAATACTTTTTAATTTTACCTTAAAAGCTGCAAGGTGCCATTAAAGTTATAATCGCGCCCCGAATTAGAAACTGCATCAATTATAAAAAAGTAAACTCCCTCGGCACACGCTACGCCATTGTATTGGCCATCCCATTTTATATCAAAGTTATTGGTGTTAAATAATTGCTCACCCCATCTGTTATAAATAAGCAAATTATAGGTTTTAATTCCGTACCCAACAGCACCAAACATATCGTTTATGCCATCTTTGTTAGGCGTAAAAACATTGGGTATAATAAGTGTGTCTGCTTCATTTATTTCAAGTTCTGTTTCAATTTCTGCTGTACAAATTTCATTAAAAACACTTAGTTTTACCAGAAATAGAGAAGCTTTTGGAAAGGCAAATTTTGGATTTTGTAGCGTTGAGTTTCCTAAAACAGGGTTGCCAAATTCCCATAAATAATCTGTGATAGTATTGGAGCCAGTAAAGGTAAATTGAACAGCTTCATTGGCAATAGGCTGTATTGGAGAATACCCAAAACTGGCTGTTGGTGTTTCTATTACTCTTAGGATGATTTCAGCCGAATCTGCACAAACGCCTTTTTGTATGCGGTGCTTAACTATTGAAACGCCAGGAATGCTAGGGAAAAACTGATTGCCTGCCACATTGGTTCCAGAAAAAACACCTCCTGTTTCAGCTGCTGTAAAACTAACTGGCGCATCTCCAGAACAAAATAATGTGTCATCAATACTAAACTTTGGATCAGGAATTGGATCAACAATAATATCTTGCTTAGATGAATCTGTGCAGCCCTTTTCTGTAATGGTGTAAACTATGTTGTAATTTCCAGCTAATTTAGGGTCAAAACTATTTCCATTAACATAAGGGCTTCCAGAAAATGCGCCACCTGTAATTAAAGGGTTAAGCATAATTACTGAAGATTGCTCGCAAACTCGGTTCAAAGAGGGAGAAAAAGATGGTATTGGTTTAGGAAATACATTTATAATTTGAATTGAAGAATCTAAACAGCCACCGTTTCCAACCACATATTTAACAGGATAATCGCCACCAGCAGCAGGATTGAAGGTATTGCCTACTACACCAGCACCAGAAAAAATACCACCTGAGGTCGCAGGAATTAAAAGAATAGGGGCATTGCCAGCGCAAAGAGTACCACTGGGTATGGTAAAACTTGGATTTGCTTTATCTGTAACCACAATGGTTTGTGTGCTAGAATCTGCACAACCGCTATTGGCAATTAGATATTTAATTGGAAAGTTACCTGCTACAGAAGGGTTAAATGAATTACCACTTAAATGCGCGCCAGAAAATGTTCCTCCACTGTTTTGAGGTAACAACAAAAATGAGGAAGAACCTCTGCAAATTGTGCCAGAAGGAATGGCAAAATTAGGATTTGGTCTTTGAATATAATTGAGGGCAATGGTATCGTAGGCTGCACCGCAACTGCCCACAGCACTAACCATAAGCTTGGTATTTCCTACTTCGGTTGCTCCAGGGGTATAGGTTGGATTGCTGATTCCACTATTGGAAAAGGTGCCAGTACCGGTGCTCGACCAAGTTATAGTGCCATTTAAAGTTGAAGGTGGGTTCAACACTAAAGAAGTGCCAGCGCATAAAATGGTATCATTGCCTGCGTTTATAGCGCCTGCAGCATTACCTACGTTAAAGCTAACAGAATCTCTTGCAGTACCACACTGGTTATTTATTCTAAGGTACAAAGTTACATTACCACTAGTATTGCTGTTAATAGTAAATACAGGGTTAAGTATGCTTGTATCATTAAAATTACCTTGTGCTTTATTTTTTGCTTGCCAATAATAACAGGTAGTTCCAGTTACTGTACCCAATAAGTTTACGGTTGCATTAGGGCAATAATTTGCATTAGCTGTTCCTGCATCATAAGTAATTGGTGTAATGGGAATAGCACAACCATTGTTAACATAACTTGGCACACCTGCATACGTAAAATTAACAGCTCCGCCATCTTCGGCTCCTGCGGTTTGGTCTTGCATTAACAAAGAAACTCTATTGTAAATAACCGTATCACTGCAAGAAGTATGATTTAAAATTAAACGACGGGTAGAGGAGGTGCCATAATTGGCAAAATGCCCAGCCGTATTGCCACTGCATTGCAAAACCACATAAAGTGTATCCATTAAGTTGGCAAAGCTTTGTGCCGTTGGATTAAAAGCTGTACTGGTAATAATTAACAATTCGGCATTGGCGGGTATATTTTGGTTATTGTTTAAAGGAATTAATCTTCCACATCTGCCAGCCGCTATAATGCTATTGTTAATGGTATTTATTTTGGCTAATGAGGTAGCATTAAAATCGCAGAAATTTCTCCAAGGATTGCTAGAACCACTTCCCCAATTTACATTACCAATTACAAATGCCGGTACAGAAAAACCACTAACCAATAAAGGGCTTGAACCAACTTTAAGGCGCACCATTTCATTTTGGCCTTCATTACTGCCGTCGCAGGCATCTACCAAAATAGATACAATTTCAAAACATTTACTTGGGGTGGGTAAAGAACTGCCAAAACCTGTTCCGCAAGGTTGGCTTATAGCAAAAAAGCCGGAAAACAAAAATACAAGAACTATGAAAAACTTCATTTAGCGGGATTTATGAATGGACAAACTTCGTAAAACTAACTGTTTACAATATTAAGGAAATGTTAAATAATTAATCCTACTTATCGGATAATTTTTACCACACCTTTATTATACCAGCTTTCTCCAAAGTTTTTCTCAACCTGTATATACCAAGTATATAGTCCCGATTCCCATGATGTGCCAAAGTAGTTGCCATCCCATCCTTGCTTAATGGAATTACTCTCAAAAACCAATACGCCCCAACGGTTATAAACCCTAAATTGGTAACTACTTATATTTTTATCAGAAACAAGGGGAATAAAAATATCATTTAAACCATCGCCATCTGGAGTAAAGGCATTAGGGAGATAAAGTGTATCCAACTCTTTTATGTAAACAAAAGCCTTAATGGTATCCGAATAGCAACCAATTTCGTTGGTTTCCATTACCCAAATTGGCCTTAACCCAAAAGGTTCATTCCATTGTACTTTTATATTGGCTAAACTAGGATCACTTACTATAAAAGCATTGTCAACGCCCCAAATATAGCTAGAATTTGGGGCGCCAATAGTGCCATAGTTTCTTTCTGAACCTACAAATGCGGTATCAATAACTTGTGATTTGCTTGAAAAGGAAAGAAAATAAACTAAAAGAAAGAAAATTAGTCTAGCTCTAAAAACCACTAGTAATGTTGTATAGCTCCTTGTAACTCTGGAAATTCACCGACCATGTCGGTTAATAGATCAGTTTTGGCAAGCTGTGCAGCACGGTCAACTAGCGTTGAATCAACCAT
>VEQB01000194.1 GCA_018883485.1 Bacteroidota bacterium | reverse complement strand
CTTCCAAGGTAAGGTGCCTTGCATAAAAGGATTTTGGAAGAACAGCCATTTCAATGGTTTCCAAAATTACATCAATCATATTTTGGTAATAGGCATAGCCTGTTTCCTTAATCCAACGCTCCTCCTTTTCTGGAAATGAATTTCTTAGGTTTTCAAAAATTACAGTTTTCCTATATCCAATAACATGGTAAAAAAGAAACCTTAAAAAATCGGAGAACCAATACAAAAAAGGCCTAGGAATTAGCGCTATTAAATAAATAGGAATGCTAAAAAAAATATAATACCAGCGAAAAACAGGCATATTAATTACTGACGGGCATGTAGCCCAATTCTATTACCCTCACAATCCTCAAGAATACCTGTATAGCCAAAATCGTCGCTTATTAATGCAGAAGGTCTAAGTACCTTACCTCCTAGGCTTTCTGCTTTAGCAAGTAAATCATTTATGGGCAAAGAAGTGCTTATGTAAATTAGCACCCCTTCATGTGATGGCTTATAAGCTTTATGCTGGACCAAGCAACCCATTTGCCCCTTTATAATTGCCAATTTAAAATCACCTAAATCCTGCAAGTGAATTTTTGTCTCAAATAATTGCTCATAAAAAGAGATAGCCCTAGCCATGCTATTAACGGGAATTTCGAACCATGTTATCATAGGTTTTTTACTGTTAAGAATTTATATCAAACAAGAACTTAAGAATCTAATTTACCCTTGTAGGTAAGCACTATTTTCTTACTATTTAAGCCATTTGGTATTACAAAGGTTTCTTTAGCTTGATATTCTCTGGCATCGTCCAAGTAAAACACCTGTTCGGTAGTTCTTTTGTCTCTTTTGCCTCCATGACTTAAAAAATACACTGCTTTAATTTTCACCGCCCCGCTTTTGCTACTAGAGCGTTTAGATTGATAGGCCACCACTCTAATATCGGCCTCAATGGTAATATCACTTCCCACAAAAAGAATATTATCATTCTTGCGCTTACCTTCTTTTAATTGTACAAGAACCACTTTATCATTATCAATAGTTGTAGTTCCAGTTACAACCTTGATATTGCTAATAGTAAGTTGCGCGTAATCTTGGGCAAAAATTAGCAATGGGGAAAATAAAAATAACAAAAAAATATTTTTTTTCATACTTTTAAACTTTAAACAAACTTAATTAAAAATTATGAAAAAAAATGTAATGTTATTTACCCTAGGGGTAGCGCTAACACTAAGCATGGTAACACTTTGGTCTTTTAAATCTAGCGAAAAAGAAGGGAGTACTTATGAGTACAAGCAATTCTCCACAATTGAGTCTATTATTCCTGGGGGTATTGGCAGGAGTAGAATTTTAAGCACAGATGCCAACGGTACGCTAATAGAAAAAGACCTACTAAACTTTTACAGTATGGTTGGAATTAACTTTAGCAATGTATCTAACAATGATAAACTCATAGTAGATAAGATTAACGAGTATTCTACAGATAACTGGGAGCTTTACCAAGTTACCACAGGCAGCAGCACAAATGTTAGTAACGGAAGCACGTCGGGCGGTATCTTTATAACTAGATATTTGTTTAGGAAGGCAAAATAAAAAAAGGGGCTTTATTTTTTATAGCCCCTTTTTGTAGGTATTTTAGGGTAAACAACCACACACTTTAAAGTCTATTCATTTACTTTCCTTTTCCGAAACTAAATTTTATTAATATCCTTAATATTTGATTTATGTTTTATCAAATTCCATAGCCCAAAACTTCCTCAATTAATAAATTATGCCAATGTAGTTTTTAAAATAAAAAAGGGGCTTAAGGCAAAAACCTTGAAACCCCTTTATTTTTTGTGGGCCCACCTGGGATCGAACCAGGCACCCCCTGATTATGAGTCAGATGCTCTAACCGAATGAGCTATAGGCCCTGCTAATATTTTTTTAGCGTTTGCGAAGATAAAAAAATTATAGGTTCAAACAAAGCGCTATAATTCCTTTTTGCTATTCATCTTAGGTACAGACCTTAAATATTCATACATGGAATTTAATTCTGTGTCTGTTAGCATACTATGAGGCATCATCGGGTATTTCATTTGAGCTCCGTCTGGTTTCTTTCCTGTTCTCATGGATGTTACAAAATCTTGTAAAGCATAATGCCCAATCCCGCTTGGGTCAAACGTAATATTTGGCGCAATTATAGGCTCACCCTCTAGGGTAAATAATTTGTTATCACTTCCATAATGACATTCGACACACATTACTGAAGCTAGTTTCTAACCTTGCTGCACGCTCTCAGTAGTAATTGGAACAGTTAAATTTACCTTGCCTGTTTCATAGCTTGGAATCCCTCTAAAGTGAATGAAAGCTGCTCCAATTAGCAATATCAATACTAAAACTAGCACAAGGGTGCCAATAATTTTGAAAAATCTTTTCATAGGTGTTTCATTTGGGTAATCGAAAGCAACAATTTCACCCAAAAATGCAACACCTCTTAATCTATCGTATCCGTGCCAGCAGAATCACTATTTAACGCATCCATTTGCGACATGATGGCCGCTTCTAGTGAATCCATAGCTTTTTGATCGTCACTCAATTGATTCTCTACAGCTACTTCTTCGCTCTTTTCTAATTTTGGCTCATCGTTACACGCTGCAAAACTTAAGCTAAAAGCTAAACCGGCAAGCAAACATATTTTCTTCATCATAATACTTATTGGTTCAAATCGAAATTACTACAAATTACCTTAATACAAAATTTTGCCCCAGATAAACTTTGCGCACCATTTCATCATCTGCCAATTCTTGGGCGGTGCCACTTTTTAATATTTTACCTTCAAATAAAAGGTAAGCTCTATCTACAATACTTAAGGTTTCGTGCACATTATGGTCTGTAATTAAAATACCGATATTCTTATGTTTTAACTTGGCTACAATTTGTTGTATGTCTTCAACTGCAATAGGATCGATACCTGCAAAGGGTTCATCCAACAATATAAACTTTGGATTAACAGCTAAAGCTCTGGCAATTTCTGTTCTTCTGCGTTCGCCACCACTTAATACGTTTCCCATGCTCTTGCGCACGCGGTTTAAACCAAACTCTTCTAATAGCGACTCAAGTTTTTCTTCCTGTTCTGCAACGTTAAGTTTTGTCATTTCTAAAACGGCACGAATATTATCTTCTATAGAAAGCGTTCTAAAAATAGAAGCCTCTTGCGCCAGGTAGCCCAATCCTTTTTGCGCGCGTTTATACATGGGCAGATTGGTAAGCTTTTCGTCATTTAAATATACCTCGCCTTCATCGGGCTTAATGAGGCCAACGGTCATGTAAAAAGTAGTTGTTTTTCCTGCACCATTAGGGCCAAGCAAACCTACACATTCGCCTTGGTGCACCTCAATAGAAACGTTATCTACCACTGTGCGCTTCTTATACCGCTTCACCAAGTTTTGGCTGCGTAGAATTAGATTAGTATTAGTATGCTCTTGCTGCATTTCCTTCAATATAATTGATAAACGCTTTGTTAACTACTTTGTTACCTCCTGGGGTTGGGTAGTCTCCGCTAAAGTACCAATCGCCAGAATGATTAGGGCAAGCAACGTGCAAGTTTTCTATACTTTGGTAAATTACGCTTACCTCTGCTGTAATTTCTTCTGGCGTCACTATTTGGGAAATTCTATCACTAATTTCATCATCCGTAAATTGGGCGTAAAGCTCTTTCACATAATTTACCATAGCCTCTTTAGGCAAAGATTCTTGGGCCTTACACTTCTGATAAACCTCCTCTAATAACTTTTCCTTTTTATGCTCTTTAATTAAGCTAACCATGGCTTGGAAGGCAACAAAGTCTTTCATACGACTCATATCAATTCCGTAGCAATCTGGGTATCGAATTTGAGGTGAAGAAGAAACAATAATTATTTTCTTTGGATGCAATCTATCTAATATTCGAAGAATACTGGTTTTAAGTGTGGTTCCACGCACAATAGAATCATCAATTACTACCAAGGTATCTACGCCATTATTAATTAATCCGTAAGTAACGTCATACACGTGAGCTACCATATCTTCTCTATGGGCATCGTCTGTAATAAAAGTTCTTAACTTGGCATCTTTAATGGCTACACGTTCTCTTCGTGGCAATAAATCTAATATCTCTTTTATTTTAGCGGTATCAAGGGTTGAACCTAACTTAGCAATTTCATTAGCCTTCCAGCTATTCAATTCTTGGTGCACCCCATCCATCATACCATAAAAGGCTACTGCGGCTGTGTTAGGAATATAAGAGAAAACTGTATTTTTAAAATCGTAACCAACGGCATTTAAAACCTTGGGCGCTAATAAATGTCCTAATATTTTCCTTTCCTTGTAAATTTCACGGTCATTCCCTCTAGAGAAATAAATACGTTCGAAAGAACAAGATTTACGCTCACCAGCTGGTAATATAGATACTTCATTTACTTGCCCCTCTTTTGTAATAATTAAGGCATGACCCAATTGAATTTCTTTGATATCTTTATAAGGAATATTGAAGCCCGTCATGATAGCTGGCTTTTCACTAGTAACCACCACAATCTCTTCATCTCGGTAGTAATAACAAGGCCTTATACCATTTGGATCGCGCACCACAAAAGCATCACCATGCCCTAATATACCAGCCATTACATAGCCACCATCTGTATCTCGTAAAGAACGTTTTAAGATGCTTTCTACATTTACATGCTGCCCAATGAGTTGAGAAATTTCCTTATTAGTATGCCCTTCTAATTTAAATCGGACAAAATTTCTTTGCACCTCATCATCCAAAAAATGACCCATTTTTTCAAGCATGGTAACAGTATCGGCGCGCTCTCTTGGGTGTTGTCCTAAATCTATCAATACATCAAAAAGTTCATCCACATTGGTGAGGTTAAAATTACCTGCAAGCATAAGGTTACGGCTCATCCAATTGTTTTCGCGAATAAAAGGATGACATAAATCCTTCCCATTTCCGCCATGTGTGCCATACCTTAAATGCCCTAGATAAACTTCACCTATAAAGGGTGCATGC
>VEQB01000193.1 GCA_018883485.1 Bacteroidota bacterium | reverse complement strand
GGGTAGATGCATTAATATTAAATGCAGATAAGGCACCCGTCCAACGTCCAATCATTAAACTCCCCCAATACAAACTAATAAAATTTGAAATAGCAGATTCATCATATCCTCCAAATTCTGGCAATTTAAGTAAAGCTCCCATATTACTTTGGATGGTTACTTCTACTCCTACATAAGTAAATATGGCTAACATTCCTAAAACTAATTGAGGGTATTGCATAGCACCCCAGCCATGGGCATCATTTCTAGCCCTATTTAGGGTAAATAACAAAATTCCTACGATAACTGCTAAACTAATATAGATAAAATTGGAAGAAAGTGCGGCAGGTAGAAAATCGGTGAAAAATAATAATATAGCAACTGGAATTGCAATTATGGATAATATTTTTGTTGCCTTTTCACTGTTTTCTATTTCTTCATCACTTGTAACTTTTGGCAAGCTCTTATTGAAGAAAAAGAAAATAGCTACCAAAGCAAATAGAACAGCCAAAATTAAGTACAAAGTTTGTATGCTGCTAATAGATGGTTCAACTGCAGCGCCAATGGTACCAAACAAAACAATGCTAACAACAATTGGCCCCAATAAGGTTCCCAGTGAATTTATTCCTCCTGTAAAGTTTAGTCTATGTGTACCAGTTTCTATTGAGCCAAGCGCTACCACAAAAGGTTGTGCAGAGGTTTGCTGTAAAGAAAAGCCTAAAGCAATAATAAAGAATGCACCTAGAATCATACCAAAAGTTACAGTAGCCAAACCAGAAAATATAGCCAGTAATCCAGCCCCAATAACTGAGGCCATTAAACCATACACTATACCGCTTTTATAACCTATTTTATTTAGCACATCATGCTTATTGTATTGAGATAAGAGATACAACATAAAGGATCCGAAAAAATAAGCGGCATAAAAAGAGGCATCAATTAATTGTGATTCATATTGTGTTAAATCAAAATGGCTTTTGCAAAACGGAATGAAAATACCATTGGAGGCGGCCACAAAGCCCCAAAAAAAGAATACAACAGCAAGGGTGTACAAGGATGTTTGTTGTTTAGAACTGCTCATATACATTTAATAATAGGGGTAAATAACAAATTACCCGCATAAAAAGCAAACTTTTTTTAAGGTTTTTAAATAGTTCTTTAAATTTGACCATAACAAAATGTAATAATTAGTTTATATAAATGAATTATCTTAGTACCAGTTAAAGCAATAATTATGATAAGCAAAATAATAGTACCAACAGATTTCTCTTTGCCAGCAGAGCAAGCCTTAAATTATGCAATTGCACTTGCCAAGAAAACCAAAGCAAGCATTACCTTGGCACATATTAACCAAGTTGCTATGCTAGATGCCTCTATGCCAGCGGAGACCTACCAGTTACTGGTAAAAGAAATTGAAGAATTGACCTTAGCAGGTTTTGATACGTTGGAAAAAAAATTGCTTAAACCCTCCGGAATTGACTATACCACAGAAACCAGATATGGTTTTGTTTCCGAAGAAATTTGCGCAGTAGCCAAAGAGGCTGAAGCTGATTTAATTATAATGGGCACCACTGGTGCTAGCGGTGCTGCAGAAATATTAATAGGCAGCAATGCTGCTTCCGTTGTAGCTAAATCTACTGTGCCTATTTTGGTAATTCCTAAAGACCTTAACTATAAAGAGTATACCAGAATTGTTTATGCTACAGATTACAATGAACCAGAGTTTCCTGCACTTATGCGCTTAATCTATTTTGCAGAACTTTTTGATTGCCCTTTAGATGTAATTCATGTGAAATCGGAAGCTGATAAATATTTTAATGCTGAAAATAACTTCTTTAAAAAGAATAAGGCAAATATCACCTACCCTAACATCCATTACATGCAATTAGAAAAAGGAGATGTTATTCAAAGTATTAACCATTATGTGGAAGAGAACCATGGTGACTTATTAGTAATGGCTAAGCATAACCGAAGTTTCTTTGATAGACTCTTTCACAGAAGCCTATCAAAGAAAATGGCTTATCATACTAAGATTCCTTTATTGGTTTTGGTTAAGGAGTAATTCCTTAACCATTCATTGAAGCTAAAAACTCTTCGTTAGACCGAGTACCTTTCATGTTTTTTAACATAAGGTTCATTGCCTCTTCCGTATTCATATCTGCCAAGTGATTTCTTAATACCCAAATACGTTGTAAGGTAGTTTTATCTAATAGTAAATCGTCTCTTCTTGTGCTCGATGAAATAATATCTATTGCAGGGAAAATACGTTTATTAGAAAGTTTTCTATCCAATTGCAATTCCATATTTCCAGTACCTTTAAATTCTTCAAAAATTACATCATCCATTTTTGAACCGGTATCTGTAAGTGCAGTTGCAATAATAGTTAATGAGCCACCGCCTTCAATCTTACGGGCAGCACCAAAGAAACGTTTTGGTTTATGTAAAGCATTAGCATCTACCCCACCAGATAATATTTTACCAGATGCTGGTTGCGCTGTATTAAATGCTCTGGCCATGCGTGTAATCGAATCCATTAGGATAACAACATCATGGCCACATTCTACCAACCTCTTGGCTTTTTCTAAAACTATATTTGCAAGCTTTACGTGTTTCTCTGCTGGCTCGTCAAAGGTAGAAGCAACCACTTCTGCGCGCACACTGCGTTGCATATCGGTAACCTCCTCTGGACGTTCATCTATTAATAAAATGATAAGATAAACCTCTGGATGATTTTTTGAAATGGCATTCGCGATATCTTTCAACAAAATAGTTTTACCTGTTTTTGGTTGTGCAACTATAAGTCCGCGCTGCCCTTTTCCTATTGGAGCCAACAAATCTATGATACGCGTAGAATAAGAATCTGAACCATCTGCCAATCTTAACTTTTCATCTGGAAACAGAGGTGTTAAATGTTCAAATGCCACACGGTCGCGCACCTCTGATGGAATGCGGCCATTGATAGAACCAACTTTTACCAAAGCAAAATACTTCTCTCCTTCTTTAGGAGGCCTTACTGTGCCTAAAACCGTATCACCAGTTTTTAAACCAAATATTTTTACTTGAGAAGGCGCCACATACACATCATCTGGTGATGGCATATAGTTATAATCGGATGAACGTAAAAAGCCATAGCCATCCTGCATCATTTCTAAAACACCTTCTGCATCAACAATACCATCTAGCTCTTGAAATACAACCCGCTCTGGGCGCTCTTGACGTTCGGGCCTATTATCTTGACGTTCGGCGGGTGCAACTAAGTTCTCGCTGCGATTTTCATTGCGATTCTCGCTGCGGTTCTCGTTACGATTATCGTTACGGTTATCGTTACGGTTTCTATTGTTTTGATCGCGCCATTTGTTCTCCCTTTTTTCAAAAGGCGGTCTTTTTTCTGGTATGGTAGTCACAGGTGTATTTGCCGTAATAGGCTCAATTGGGGCATCCACCTTTGCAGTTTCAACTTTTAAAGCTTCCACCACTTGTGGCTCGGATTTACTAATTATAGGTTTACTGATTGCTTGCGGCTCTTCTATAACTGGTGCAGAAGCATCTTTAACTAATTTAGGTCTACCTCTTCTTTTCTTAGGAGCTTGCGCATCCTCATTGGAATTTACTTCAGGCGATTCACCTGTTTCGTCAATCATCATGTGTTGTATGAGTGTTTTGTTGAGAAAATAATTCTACCGGACCGCGGCACCAAAATAGGACGCCTAGAAAGCCAGTGGGAATTGAATTGTTAATGCAAGGATAAGGATATTTTTTTGTAATGCAAGAATTTTTTAACTGCCTTAAATTTACTGCAAACGCCAACGAATTCCTCCATAAATCATTCGTCCAAAAACTGGCCCCCAAATCATAGTTGCATCAAAGTAACTACCGTAAGGATTAGTTGGGTCGACAATTGGATTAGTTTGTTTATAATTAAATAAATTCTCACAGCCAAGGTAAACATCCAAACCTTTTTTGAGACCTTTACTTACTTGACCGTTAAACAACCAATAGGGCTGTGAGTTTGCAGCCCAACCTAAACTGGTACCCTCTGAAAAATAAGAAGTAGGCAATCGTTTTGAACCAATAATATTTGCGGTTAAATCGAATGTCCATTTGCTTTTTGTTTGATAACCCAGGTTTAAAAATCCTCTGTGTTTTGCCAACATTGGGTCAAGCAAATCTCCATTAAGGTAAGCGGTTCTTACATCATAATAACGATAAGCCAAACGAATATCCAATCGCCTTAAGGGAGAATAATCTGCTTGAATTTGAAAGCTGGAGGAAGCAGATTGGGTTTGATAAAAAAGAACATAAGAAAAATTATAATCTCTATCTGCTATCACGCGATTAGTAAAAAAAGTATAATAATAATCTAGGCTTAAGGTACCCTTTCTATAATTTATTTTATAGTCCCAGGTTAAGTTAATTCCAGAATTCCATGCTTCTTCTGCCGTAAAACCATAGGCTAATTTTTGAGGTGTTTGAGATAGTATATCCATGCTTCGGCTACTCACAAAAAGACTGCTATTCTCAGTAAAAATATTAGCCGTTCTCCAACCTTTTCCTGTTGATGCTCTTAGCACTAAGTTATCGGTTGGGGCATAGCGTAAATGCAGGCGAGGCGTGTAATACATACCAAACAAATTATGGTAATCTGCTCTCAATCCTGCAACCATGGTAAATCGTGCTAGCCATGTATAAGTATACTCAAAAAAGGCTCCACTAATTTGTTCAATTCTATCATAATCTGCTATCCCATTAGCTACTCTAAATGCAGATACCCGTTCTGCAACCGCATCTTGCATATAGCTAAAACCAGTTCTAAATTTATGATTAGTATTGCCAATTATAGATTGATAAATCAAATTTCCATAATAACTATTTTGATTGACATTATACTTGGAAATACCGTAAGTATTATTCATTTGCTGACCCGTATAGTTTAATTGTAAACCAATACTTTTAAAGCGTTTATGGGGAAACACATACCCCATTTTACCAGTGGCATAAATACGGTTTGCATTTGTTTGAATGCCATACAAACCAGAGGTATCATTTTCTTTAAAAC
>VEQB01000192.1 GCA_018883485.1 Bacteroidota bacterium | reverse complement strand
CCATAGATGTAAGCGAAGTCTTAAGGCACCAAGTGGAAGAAGATCTTAAGCTTAAAATGCACCAAGAGATTGCTAAGGAAAAACAAAAGTTTGAGAAGGAATTTGAGCTACTCCAAAAACAAAAAGAAGATTTTGAAGAAAAACGCAAAAGAGAAAATGAGCTCTTTCAAGAAAAATTACAGCAAAAAATAAAGGAAGAAAAAATAGGTATTGAGCAACAACTTAAAACTAAACTAGAGGGAGAACAAGCAGAAAGATTTAAATTATTAGAGGCCGAGTTGAACGAAAAACAAGAGCAACTTAAAGAATTAAATCGCGCCAAAACAGAAGTTGAGCAACTGAAGCGCAACCAAGAAATAATGAAAGAGCAAATTACTATGGAAGCCGAAAAGGCGCTATCAGTAAAGTTAATCGAAGAACGCGACAAGATAAAAAAGCTAGAACAAGACCGCACCGAACTAACCATTAAGGAGCTTCAAAAACAGTTAGAAGACCAACGCAAACTTACCGAAGAAATGAAACGCAAGCAGGAGCAAGGTAGCATGCAATTGCAAGGTGAGGTAATGGAACTAGCTATAGAAGAATGGCTAATGCAGCAGTTTCCGTTTGATACCATCGAGGAAATTAAAAAAGGCGCTAGAGGCGGAGATTGTGTTCAAATTGTAAATACGCCAACACGCCCAAAAATTGGAACCATCTATTATGAAAGCAAACGTACCAAAGAATTTCATGCTGCTTGGATAGAAAAGTTTAAGCAAGATATTCGCGACCGTGGCGCAGATATAGGCGTTTTAGTTACCGATGTTTACCCAATTGGTATGGATAGACTAGGCTTAAAAGACGGCATTTGGATTTGTAGTTATGAAGAATTTAAAGGCCTCTGTAAAGTGTTAAGAGAAAGTCTAATTACCCTCGGAACAGCCATTGCAACCCAAGAAAATAAAGGTGATAAAATGAGCTTTCTTTATGATTTCCTAACTAGCAACACCTTTAAAATGCAAATTGAAGCCATTGTAGAAGGCTTTACGCAAATGCAAAGCGACCTAGAAAGTGAAAAACGATCTTTTCAACGCATCTGGAAACAAAGAGAAAAACAAATCGAAAAAGTAATTACAAATACCGTTGAGATGTATGGCAATATCAAAGGCATTGCTGGCTCTGCCGTTGGAGATATTAAGGCGCTAGAATTGCCTTCGGGTGATTTTGAGCAAGAAGATAATTAGTTTATTACACAATTGTGTATATGTTAGTTTTGAACCAAAATGCCAAAGTATTACATTTGCCCAAATCTAAGGCATATTGAACCGTTCAGTTAACAAATTCCCTGCAACGCTTTTACTGGCCGATGGCACAGTATACACAGGCACCTCTATTGGAAAAATTGGTACTACCACTGGAGAATTATGTTTTAATACCGGCATGACCGGCTACCAAGAAATTTTTACCGATCCAAGCTACTCTGGCCAACTTTTGGTTCAAACCAATGTACATATTGGCAACTATGGCATTCACCCCACCGAGGAAGAATCTGACACCATAAAAATTGCTGGCCTAGTTTGTAAAAGCTTTAATGTGCCGCATTCGCGCAAACAGTCCGACCAAAGCGTTCAGGATTATTTTGCCATGAATAATTTTGTAGGTATTGCAGATGTAGATTCCCGGGAAATTGTAAGACATGTAAGAAGCAAAGGCGCTATGAACGCGATTATTTCTGCTGAGGGGAAATCTATTGAGGAGCTTAAAGCAGAATTAGCAGCAGTACCTTCTATGGAAGGGCTAGAATTAAGCTCAAGTGTTTCTACCAGTAAAACTTATTTCTTAGGAAATGATGGCGCTCCTAAAAGAGTGGCTGTGCTAGACCTTGGTGTTAAAAAGAACATCCTTCGCTGTTTGGTGGAACGCAATACTTACCTTGCTGTTTTTAATTGCAAAACTACATTCGAAGAAATGATGCAATTTAAACCAGATGGATTTATGATTAGCAATGGCCCTGGCGACCCAGCCGTTATGCCTTATGCTGTTGAAACCGTTAAGAAAATTGTGAATGCGGGTATTCCTGTTTTTGGAATATGTTTGGGCCACCAAATGTTGGCAGAATCTCAAGGCCTTAAAACCTATAAAATGTTTAATGGACACCGTGGCTTAAACCACCCAGTTAAAAATTTAATTACTGGGCATTGCGAAATTACCTCTCAAAACCATGGCTTTGGCGTAAAAATGGACGAAACCTTGAACCATCCAACGGTAGAATTAACCCACATCAATTTAAATGATAACACAGTAGAAGGCATTCGCTTAAAGGGCAAAAAGGCTTTCTCTGTGCAATACCATCCTGAGGCTGCCCCGGGGCCAGAAGATAGCAGATATTTATTCGACGATTTTATACAATTAATGAACTAATCTATGAGTGGAATTATTGACATTTACGCAAGACAAATCCTAGACTCCCGTGGCAACCCAACGGTTGAAGTAGAAGTAATTACAGAAGAAGGTGCTTTGGGCAGAGCAGCAGTTCCTTCTGGCGCCTCAACGGGTATTCATGAAGCGGTTGAATTAAGAGATGGCGATAAAAAAGTTTACCTAGGCAAAGGCGTTTTAAAGGCAGTTAAAAATGTAAATGATGAAATTTGTGATAAGCTTTTAGGAACTGATGTATTTGAGCAAAATGAGATTGATCGCAAAATGATTAAGCTCGATGGTTCTGATAACAAAGGAAACCTAGGTGCTAATGCCATGCTTGCCGTATCTATGGCATGCGCAAAGGCGGCTGCCATAGAAAGCAATATGCCTTTGTACAGATACATTGGTGGCGTTAATGCAAATACCCTGCCTATCCCTTTAATGAATATCTTAAATGGAGGTGCACATGCAGACAATGCCATCGATTTCCAAGAGTTTATGATTATGCCAACCAAGGCAGACACTTTTAGCGAGGCCTTGCAAATGGGTACTGCAGTTTTTCATCACCTAAAAGCAGTGCTTAAGAAAAAAGGATACAGCACCAATGTGGGCGATGAAGGAGGTTTTGCACCTAATATTCAAAGCAATGAAGAGGCTATAGAAATTGTATTGAAAGCCATTGAAGAAGCTGGGTTCAAACCCGGTAAAGACATTCATATTGCTATGGATGCGGCAACTAGCGAGCTTTGGGACGAAAAGAAAGGCTTGTACGTATTTAAGAAATCTGATAAGCGCGAATTGTCATCGAGCGATATGGTGGCTTATTGGAAAGAATGGGTAGGTAAATATCCTATCATTTCTATTGAAGATGGTTGCGCCGAAGATGATTGGAAAGGCTGGGCAGATTTAACCAAAGCCATTGGAGATAAGTGCCAAATTGTAGGCGACGATTTATTTGTTACCAATGTTAAACGACTTTCTAAAGGAATTAAAGAAGGTGTTGGTAATTCTATATTAGTTAAGGTAAATCAAATTGGCACTTTAACAGAAACCATTGATGCCGTAAATATGGCTCACCGCAATTCCTACACGAGTATAATGAGTCATAGAAGTGGCGAAACAGAAGACACTACCATAGCTGATTTAGCGGTTGCCTTAAATTGTGGTCAGATAAAAACTGGCTCTGCTAGCAGAACAGATAGGATTGCCAAATACAACCAATTGCTTAGAATAGAGGAGGAGCTAGGCCATAGTGCTTACTACCCAGGCAAAGATTTTAAATACGCTAAGTAAAGTTCGGTTTGAACCAAATTAAAACATATCTAAAGCTACTCCGTAATAAGTATATTATTACCGGGGTAGCTTTTTCTTTTTTGCTGCTTTTAAATGATAGATATGGCTTAATAGACCAGTATAATTATGCCCAAGAGCTTAAGGAAGTAAAAGAAAAGCATCAATATTATTCAAAGGAAATTATAAGAGTTAAAACAGAACAAGAAGAACTCTTTGGTTCAGCCAAAAACTTAGAAAAATTTGCCCGCGAAAAATACCTCATGAAAGCCGATGATGAGGATGTTTTTGTGATGATAAAAGAGGATTAATGCCTTGCGAATAAAGCAAATTTACATTTCCTCGTAAATCAATCATAAAGCAATGCGCGTTAAGCTTAAACTCATTACATATGTTTTTTGCTATACTCTTTTAAACCTTGCCTGCTGTCCCAAACTTTCAAGTAGTTTATTACAATAGCTTTTGAATAAGTTATAGTCTCTATTTTTATTCTGATAACTTAGGCTTGCTTTTGAAGGAGCATTTTGAACTTCTAGATTGTTTAAATTCCCTTGAAACGCAAGCTAAATAGTTAAAAATATTATTTTACTTTATTAAACAAAAAAGCCCTGAAAAATCAGGGCTTAGTATGTTTAAGTGGGTGGAATACTTGGGGTGGAATACCGGGCTCGAACCGGCGACCTCCTGAACCACAATCAGGCGCTCTAACCAACTGAGCTAAAACCACCATTTGAGGAGTGCAAAGGTAGCAACCTCAACAGAATTTCAAAATAGAAATTAACTTTTTAAAAGATTTTCTATCCTATCCCAGTTTACTACCTGCCAAAAATTACTTACATAATCAGCTCTTTTATTCTGATATTTAAGATAATACGCGTGTTCCCAAACATCTATCCCCAACAAAATTTTAGGCATCATTACAGGTTCTTTTCCTGCATCCATTAGCGGATTATCCTGATTTGCCGAGGTAATTATCTTCAATTGCTTGTTTTGTAGGATCAACCAACACCAACCAGAACCAAACACACCCATAGCAATTTTCTCAAATGTAGCCTGCATGGTAGCCACACTGCCAAATGAATTTGTGGCCAATGTTTTAAAACCTTCTCCCATTTGGGTACCCGTTTTTAAAGATTCCCAAAAGAAACTGTGGTTCCAATGTCCGCCGCCGTGGTTTCTTATTACACCCCTCACAGATTCTGGTTGAGCCGATAGATTTAACAACATTTCCTCCAAAGATTTCTGCTGTAAATTTGGCTCTTTCACCAAAGCTTCATTTAATTTATTAATATATGCCTGGTGATGCTTGGTATGGTGTATTTCCATAGTTTTAGCATCAATATACGGTTCTAATG
>VEQB01000191.1 GCA_018883485.1 Bacteroidota bacterium | reverse complement strand
GACTTAGGCTCAGCCCAAAGTATGCTGCGTGCTGTTGCTGTTTTAGTTATCTGTTGCCCTTGTGCCCTGGGAGTCGCAACTCCAACTGCTATTATCGTTGGCATTGGTAAAGCTGCTATAAGAGGTATTATCATTAAAGGTGGAAATGTATTAGAAAATTTTGCCAAAACAGACCTCATGGTTTTTGATAAAACAGGAACTTTAAGCACTGGAGATTTTAAGATAGATAAACTTCAAATTTTTAAAGGAGAAGAAGTCACGCTTAAAGCAATTATCTTTGGGTTAGAGGCTAAATCTACGCATCCTATTGCGCGTTCATTAGTAAGCGAGTGTAAAGAATGGTTTGACCCAACGATACAATTAACGCAAATTGAAGAGGTAAAAGGTTGCGGAATGAAAGGCTATTACCTTAACCAGGAAGTGTGTTTTGGAAAAGGAAATTGGGTAAGCCAAGACCAGGCTAAAGAGGAATTGGAATATGATTTATATTTAAGCTTAAATAAAGAAGTGGTGGCGGCCTTGCGCATTTTAGATGAGGTAAAACCAGGTGCAACAGACTTAATTAATTACCTTAACCAAGCTAAGGTAGAAACGCTTATGCTTAGCGGTGATAAACAGAGCAAGGTAACGCAGTTAGCTACGAGTTTGGGCATGCCAAATTACGAATGGGCGCAATTGCCAGCCCAGAAATTAGCGCGTATTGAACAAGAATCTAAGCAACAAATAACAGCAATGGTGGGTGATGGCATTAATGATGCGCCTGCTTTGAGCAAGGTAAATGTGGGTATATCTTTTACCAAAGCTTCAGATATCGCTATTCAAACTTCTAGCATCATTATTACCCACCAAGATTTGCGTGCTATTAAAGAAGCGCATCAAATTAGCAAAATGACTTATACCACCATTAGGCAAAATTTGTTCTGGGCATTTTTCTATAATGTTTTGTGCATTCCTTTAGCTGCCGCAGGTTTTATGCATCCTATGTTAGGCGCCATGTCTATGGCTTTTTCAGACATCATTGTTATTGGAAATTCGCTAAGATTAGGGATTAGAAAGTTAAAATAGCTATTGCCATAAATGGGCAATATCATAATTTAAGCTTAGGTAAAAGGCAAATAGGGTTAGAGCACTATACACAATGTACTCACCCAAAGCGGTAAATTTCCTTACATCAATGCCTTCCATTTTACAATAAACCAATAGAAGTATTTTTTCTACCAAATAGGCTATAACAGTGGCATAAGCAATACCTTCAATACCAATTAAACTTACAAACCAGAACGATAGAATGATATTTAAAATAAGGTAATTGGTGCTCACTAAATAGAATATTCTATTTTTCATCATACCCATAATTACCGTTTGTGGAAACAACATTCTGCTAATGATAAGTAATAGGTAAATATTAAAAATCTTATAGCCAGAAATCAAATCATTGTTATATGCCACTTTAAAAAAATACTTACTAATAAAAATTAACAGGATGGTTAGTGGAAATAACCACCGCATGAGTTTTCTAGAGCTAGCTTTTAACTTTTGTAGTCCCAATTCTAAATTATTAGCCTTGTAAAAATTGGCAATTTCTCCACTGTAAATATTACTTAACGAATTGGCCATAATTAAAAAGACAGGAAGCTCTTTGGCGCCATATCTAAAAATGGCAAAATCTGCATCAGAGTAGTAGTATTCTACAATAAAGCTATTAATGTAATCCATGCTGCCTGCCAATAAAATGGAGAACATAAAGGGCATTACCTTAATCATAAATTCTTTAATAAGCCTAGTATGAAAAGTAATACTGCTATACTTCATAAGAATTATAATGGTATAATTAAATTTTAGCAAAGCCAGAATAACCAAAAGGTTTACTGCCAAATTTAAGGTTTGCTTCATGTAAATGGGCAAGCATAACAAGAGCATATGCGCCGAAAAACTTACTATTCCCCAAATAATTAAGGAGCGGTATTTTCCTTTTAAATAGAAAATATAATCTGTTATAAAAGTGGGGGTATTTAAGAATACCACCAAGGCAAACATTTGAAATAAATCTGCATCCTTGCCATATTTAAACTGACCAATTACAGCCGTTGCAATGCCAGCCAATAGACTAAAAATGGTGAGAATAGCAAATGCATTAAATAAAATTCGCTTTTTCTTATCCTCATCCGAGGCGTGGTAAAAGGGGATAAGCGTATTACAAATACTCGAAACCCAGAAAAAAGTTAAGCTAGAACTTAACAACATCAGCATCTCATGGCGACTTAAAATAAGTGTGCTATAGCCTGAGGTAAACCTGCCATAAGTAATTTTTGCCAACAAAATGGAAATGGCAAACATGCTTCCAAATTTCAGAAACTGAAAGATTTGAAGGCTGTTGTATTTATTGAGGCTTATGTTTTTTAGGCTTAGGTTCAATGCGAATTGCTTTCTACTGGCAAATATGCTATTTCTAAACATTAATTCATAGCTTTGCCGCATGTGGCATCATAACATACTAGAAACAATAGGGAATACTCCCTTGGTACAAATTAATAAGATTACCAAAGACCTGCCTTGCACCGTTTTAGCTAAGATTGAAACTACCAACCCTGGTAACTCTATTAAAGATAGAATGGCAGTTAAAATGATTGAGGACGCAGAAAAAGCGGGTTTGTTAAAGCCGGGTTATACCATTATTGAAGGCACAAGTGGCAACACCGGTATGGGTTTGGCAATTGCCTCAGTAATTAAGGGCTATAAATGCATATTTACTACTACCGACAAACAAAGCAAGGAAAAGGTAGACGCTTTAAAGGCTTTTGGCGCAGAGGTAATTGTTTGTCCAACCGATGTAGAACCAGAAGACCCGCGCTCCTATTATTCCGTTTCTAGCCGATTAACTAATGAAGTTCCTAATTCATGGAAGCCTAATCAATACGATAATTTATCCAATGCAGCCGCGCATTATGAGAGCACTGGTCCAGAAATTTGGGCTCAAACCGAAGGAAAAATTACGCATTTAGTAGTAGGAGTTGGTACAGGCGGTACCATAAGTGGCACCGCAAAATATTTAAAAGAACAAAATCCAAATATTAAAATCTTAGGAATTGATACCTATGGTTCTGTTTTTAAGAAATACAAAGAGACAGGCATTTTTGATAAGAATGAAATCTATCCTTATATCACCGAAGGTATTGGAGAAGATTTCTTACCCGCCAATGTAGATTTTAGTTTAATAGACCATTTTGAAAAGGTTACAGATAAGGATGCAGCCATGATGACGCGCCGCATTCCTAGGGAAGAAGGAATCTTTGCTGGCAACTCCGCAGGATCTGCCATGGCAGGTGTAATGCAAATGCGACACCTGTTTAAAGAAGGTGATGTGGTAGTGGTAATCTTCCACGACCATGGCACAAGGTACTTAGGGAAAATGTTTAATGAAGATTGGATGCGCGACCGCGGTTTCTTAATGAATGAGCAAACCAAAGCCATTAATTTAATTGAGAGTCATAAGCATTTAAAATTGGTTACTGCCAAGGAAGAACAAAGTGTTGAAGATGCATTAAAATTAATGCGCAAGTTCTTTATCTCTCAGCTTCCTGTAACCAATGAAGTAGGCGAATTTACAGGCTCTTTAAATGATAATACATTGTTTAATTTGCTATTAGAAAATAGTGAGATTAAGGGCAAATTGGTAAAAGAAGTAATGAACCCACCTTTCCCATTTGTGAAGCCAAGCGCTAGTTTGGAAGAGGTTAGCAGAATGATTACCAAAGAAAATGCCGCGGTTATGGTAAAGGACTTAATGGGTGATGTACATATAATTACACGCCAAGATATTATTGAGGCAATTGCGTAACAATATTTACACAAACTTCTATCGCCTTCTGCATATCTTGTACACTCACATATTCTTGTTTGCTATGAATTCCCATTTCTCCGGTAAAAATATTGGGGCAAGGCAATCCCATAAAAGAGAGTCTTGAACCATCTGTACCCCCTCTTATATTTTTTATCTCAGGCGATAAACCGCTAAGCTTGTAAGCCCTTTCAGCAAGCTCCATTACCAAAGGATGTTGGTCTAAAATTTCGCGCATATTTCTATACTGCTCTATCATTTCTATGCGGTAAGCAGCACCAGGGAATTTTTCAATAGCGGTTTGAGCCAAGGTTTCTAGTTGGTTTTCGTATTCACGCAACATCGAAGTTTTAAAATCGCGCACAATAAATTGCACTTTGGCATCCTCTAAATTACCTTCCATGGCAACTGGGTGCACAAAACCTTCGTAGCCTTCTGTAGCCTCCGGACACCAAGTATCAGAAGGTAATAAGCTTAGGAAATACGCTGCCACTTTTTGTGCATTTACCATTTTACCTTTGGCATAACCTGGATGGGCGCTTATGCCATGAAAGTAAACCGTGCAAGCATCGGCAGAAAATGATTCACCTTCCAAATGTCCGCGTTCGCCACCGTCTAATGTGTAGCCAAAATTAGCTCCCAATTTTTCCATATCCACCTTATTTACCCCTCTGCCAATTTCTTCATCTGGTGTAAATAAAATTCTAATTTTACCATGAGCAACCTCTGGATGTTGCATTAAGTACCTAGCTAAGTCCATTATAATGGCTACTCCCGCTTTATCATCTGCCCCTAATAAGGTTAGGCCAGAAGCTGTGATAATATCATCTCCAATGCGTTGGTTTAAATATGGGTGATTATTTTTGCTTACTACCACCTGTGGGTCATCTGGCAAAACTAAATCGCTTCCATCCCAAGCCTTGTGCAAAATAGGTTTTACGTTGGTGCCACTGCAATCAGGCGCTGTATCTACATGCGCGCAGAAACAAATTACAGGCAAATCAATAGAGGTGGTAGCAGGTATGGTGGCATACACATAGCCATGTTCATCTAACTCTGCATCATTAATACCCATTTCAATTAATTCTTGAACCAAGAGTTGGCTCAAGTCTTTTTGCTTCATCGAAGAAGGCTGCGTATCAGAGCTTGGGTCAGCCGTAGTATCTATTTGCACATAACGCATCAAGCGCTCAGCAACGGTAAAATCATAATCCCTCATACCT
>VEQB01000190.1 GCA_018883485.1 Bacteroidota bacterium | reverse complement strand
CTTTGTAATACCTGTTCTAAGTTTTGTGCGGCTTCACCTAAGGCTTGGTAATGCCTAAGATTGGTAATAATAACTTCGTTAGAAACCTTGTCTTTGATTACTACTTCTTGTAGTCGCGCATACAGTTGGTTCAAGCCGCTTTGTGCTTTGCTAGATAAGTAAATGAGCTCTGGTAAGCTGCTAAATTTAGCTTTAAAATCTTGCTCATTACCTAGGTCAATTTTATTGGCCACGGGGATTACTGTTGCTTCTAAATTGTTAAATTCTGCCAAGGCTTTGGTTAATGAATCTGGGTCTGTTTCCACGGCATCAAATAAGTAAATGATGATGCTGGCTTGCTTAATTTTTTCGTAGGTTTTTTCTATGCCTATACTTTCTATAAGGTCGGCGGTATGTTCTCTTATGCCAGCAGTATCTATTAAGCGATACACAATGCCGCCTAAGGTAAAACTCTCTTCTATGGTATCTCGGGTAGTACCGGCAATGGCGCTTACTATGGCCCTATCTTCTTTAATAAGCGCATTAAGCAAGGTTGATTTGCCCGCATTGGGTTTTCCGGCAATAACCGTAGGAACCCCGTTTTTAATGGCGTTGCCCATCTTAAATGTTTCTACCAATTGCAGCAGCATCTTGTGTAGGTTACTTACCAAGGTTTGTAGTTCTGGTCGGCTGGCAAACTCCACATCTTCTTCGCTAAAATCAAGTTCCAATTCTATGAGCGAAGCAAAGTTGATAAGCTTTTCGCGCAGCATGGCAATTTCTTTTGAGAAGCCGCCACGCATTTGGTTCATGGCAGTTTTATGACTCATCTCCGAGTTAGAAGCAATAAGATCTGCCACCGCTTCTGCTTGCGTTAAATCTAGTTTGCCATTTAAGAAAGCCCTTAAGGTAAATTCTCCGGGTTGCGCCAAACGTGCACCTGCATTAATAAGCACTTCTAGTATGCGCTGTTGAATATAGGTAGAACCATGACAACTAATTTCTACGGTATTTTCTCCCGTATAACTTTTGGGTTCAACAAAAACGGTGGCCAATACTTCATCTATTATTTCTTCGGCTTGAACCAAGCGTCCAAAATGGGCGGTATGCGATTTTACGGTAGTTAAGTTTTTGCCTGCAAAGCATTGGTTGGCAATGCTAATGGCATTTGTGCCACTTAAGCGAATAACACCAATAGCCCCAAGGCCAGCAGGTGTAGCCAAAGCACAAATAGTATCGTTGGGTTGGTAAGAGTTTGGGTTCACGTTTTGTTTATTTTATCATCTCCATCAAATCACTTTCACTTATCATTTTGATATTTAAATCAGTTGCTTTCTTTAACTTTTCTGGTCCCATTTTGTCGCCTGCTATTAGGTAGTTTAGTGATTTTGAAATGCTGCCAACTATTTTGCCTCCGTTGCGTTCAACAATTGCTTTTAATTCATCTCTACTGATGCTAAAGGTGCCAGATACCACAAAGGTTTTGCCTTCTAGTTTAGAAGAGCGTTCTAAACCTGCTTCTTCTTTCACTTCTAATTGCAAGCCATATGCTTTCAGTCGTTCAATAGTGTTTAAATTATCAGCATCGGCAAAAAATAATGCAGCTTGTTCAGCTATCTTTTCACCTATTTCATAAATATTAGCCAACGCTTCTTTACTAGCCACTTTCAAATTATCAATGTTGCCAAAATGCCTTGCTAATTTTTTAGCTACCGTTTCTCCAACCATTCTAATGCCTAAGGCAAAGAGCACTCTTTCAAAAGGTACTTCTTTAGAGGCCTCTATGCCTGCTATAATATTACTGGCTCCCTTTTCTTTAATAGAACGTTTTTTAACTTTTCCATCAGCATCTTCCTCCAACTCAAATTCTAAACCATTCAATTGTTCGTAGGTTAATTGGTATAAATCGGCATAATTTTTTACCATGCCTTTTTTAAACAAGGCAGCTACGGTTTCGCCTCCAAGTCCATCTACATTCATTGCCCTCCGGCTAATAAAATGTTCTAACCTGCCAATAAGTTGTGGTGGGCAATGACTATCATTAGGGCAATAATGCACTGCCTCGCCTTCCTTACGTATAAGCGGCGTTTGGCACTCTGGGCAATGGGTAATGTATTCAATTTTTTGGGCAAACAAATCGCGCTTGCTAAGGTCAACACCCATTACTTTTGGAATAATTTCTCCTCCTTTTTCTACATATACATAATCGTGGGTATATAAATCTAAACGCTCTATTTCATCTGCATTGTACAAGCTTGCACGCTTAACGGTAGTGCCTGCAAGCAACACCGGTTCTAGATTGGCTACTGGCGTAATGGCGCCTGTTCTACCTACTTGGTAAGTTACTTTTAGTAAGCGTGTGCGTGCAGAAGCAGCCTTGTATTTATAGGCAATGGCCCAACGAGGTATCTTTGCAGTAAAGCCCAATTCTTCTTGCAGGGCATATTGGTTAACTTTAATCACCACCCCGTCAATTTCATAACTTAAGTGCTCGCGTGCTTGTTCATATTTTTGTATAAACTGCCAAACCGCTTCAATATCTTTACATACCTCAAAATGGTCGCTTACCTGAAACCCCCAACTGGCAGCCTTTTCCAAGCTTGCTGCATGGGTTTCACTTACTTTATCATCACTATACACAAAATATAAAAAAGCATCCAACGAGCGCTTGGCAACCTCTTTGGGGTCTTGTAATTTTAAACTGCCACTGGCAAAATTTCTGGGGTTTTTATACAGGCGTTCTGGTATTTTATCTTCATCAACGCCTTGATCCAAGAGCTCTTTTTTTAAGGTATCGTTTAAGCGGTTAAAGGTTTTGCGGTGCATAAAAACTTCGCCTCTAATCTCAAAACTTTCAGGATAATCACCGGTGAGTTGTTGTGGTATGCTTCTAATGGCTTTAACATTATTGGTTACATCATCTCCTTTGGTTCCATCTCCGCGTGTAACCCCACGTAGCAATTTGCCGTTTTCGTAGGTAAGACTAATGGCTAAGCCATCAAATTTTAATTCGCAAACATATTCAACCGAGTGGCCAATAGATTTTTTTATTCTTTCGTCGAACTCTAACAACTCTTCTTTAGAATAGGTATTGCCCAAACTTAACATGGGATATTTGTGGGCAGTTTGCACAAAATTTTTGGTTATATCTCCGCCCACTTCTTTGGTAGGCGAGTTGGGCCAAGCCAATTCTGGGTAGGCTGCTTCTAGGCTTTCTAATTGCTTCAAAAGCATGTCAAACGCATAATCGCTAATACTTGGGTTCGACAAAACATAGTACCTGTAGTTATGTTCTTGGAGTGTTTTACTTAGGCTATCTATTTGTACTTTTGCTTCAGCTTGGTTCATGCCGCCAATTTAATAAAACCCTTACATAGAAATATGCCTAACAATCCACATTTTTGTGGCATGCAATTATTTGGTAAAGAAAAGACCTCTGGCCTCTGGCTTCTAGCCTCTGGCTGCTGGCTGTTGGTAATGGTGTTTTATTCTGGGTTATTATGGGCGCAGCATACGTATATTAGGACGGGTGGGCCTACAGATTATATCTTGGATAGAATAGAATTAAAAAGTGGAAAATTTGCCAACGATTATTTTCATACTACCCTAAAAAGTTACCGCAGAATGGCCATTGCCAACTATGTAGATAGTTTGCCGGTTGATAAAATGCCTTTAAGCAAAGCCGATTATTTTAACTTAGCATACCTTATTAACGATAATTTTGAATGGAGCAAACAAACCTCTTCACTTTCTAAGAAAGCCTTTTTAAAATCTTTTTATGCCCGCAAAGCGGCCCTGTATAGTGTGCAGATTCCAGATTTTAATTTGGTGGTAAACCCTGTGCTGCTATATCAAATTTCGAGCGATAAAAATAGCTTTGGCGAAAATGCTTTAATAAATAATAGAGGCATAGAAATTAGAGGTAATGTGGGTAAAAATATTGGCTTCTACACCCAAATAAGTGATGAGTTGCTAAAACCCTACAGTTGGGTAGATGAGTATTACCAGCGCGACAGAAGTTTAATGTACACCAATTTTGTAAAGGGTTATGGCACGTATTACGGTTACTTTTTAAGCAATGCCTATGTAACGGCTAACCTTAATAAGTACATGGATTTACAATTTGGGCATACGCGCAATTTTATTGGCGATGGTTACCGCAGCTTTATTATGGGCGATAACCATCCAGAGTATTTAAATATGCGTTTAAATACGCGCATTTGGAAAATGAATTATACCAATATTTGGGCAGAGTTAAGAGATCCAATGTCGGGTGGCTATGCGGTGCAGCCAAGGCATTATATGGCCACACACCATTTAAGCCTCAATTTAGGCAATAATTTTAATATTGGTTTATTCGAAACCATCTTGTTTAATAGAGATAGTGGGTATGTAAATACAGGATTCGATCCCAACTATCTTAATCCGGTTATTTTCTATAAATCTATTGAAAATGGGATGAATAGCACAGATAAAAGCATTATAGGAGTTAATTATAAGTATAATTTTTTGAGGCGGTTTTCGCTGTATGGTCAAGTAGTTTTTTCTGAATTTATCTTAAAAGAATTAATGGCTGGAAATGGCTATATGCATAATAAATATGCCATTCAAACAGGATTAAAACACATAGATTTTGCAGGAATAAGTAACTTAGACGTACAGGCAGAATTTAATATGAGTAGGCCATTTTTTTATGCTTCCTTTAACCCTGCGCAAAGTTTTAGTAACCAAAGACAATTCATGGGTCACCCACTTGGCGCCAATTTTTATGAAGGTATTGGGTTAATCCGTTACCAGCCCATTCACAGATTAACCATTACTGGTCGCATGATTTATGCCCGTTATGGCAACGATACCAATGGCAGCAATTGGGGGAAAGACCCAAGGTTAAGTTATAATACCCACACCAGTGACGATTATGGTAATTTTATTGGTCAAGGGGTTTTTACAGAATTGTTAACTGCCGAATTATTAGCTACCTACATGTGGAAGCACAACCTGTTTTTTGATTTACGGGTAGGGCAACGCAAAACTCTTTCAGTTTTACCTCAGTTTGATGCCAATACTACTTATTTTACAGTAGGTATC
>VEQB01000189.1 GCA_018883485.1 Bacteroidota bacterium | reverse complement strand
CTATAAGCCTTGCAGGATATTTCTTTGGCAGCCTAACTTGGGTGAAAGAAAATTTCGAAAAAGTTGTTTTTGGCATCATTCTAGTTTCTCTACTTCCAGTAGTTTTTGAAGTAATAAAACATAAACTTGGTCAGAAAAAATAATCTTCTTACAATTCTTATTTGGGTAATGGCAACGGTTCAACTCTTTGCCGAACGCAGCAGTGGTTATTGCAGTATGAGTTTTGAACCCAATGGTAAGATAGTTTTTAGCATGCTACCTAAAACTGTTTTTTTTGCTGAATCAAAAGGACAAATAAAAACGAGAATTTGGATTGAAGCATACGTAAAACCAATTGATTTGTATGACCAAATTAGGATTAATACAAATGTAAAAATTTATGATAGAAACCGTCGCTTAATAGGACGGGTTACAGAGGCTTTTAACCCAATGCAACGCTTTGACCAAATAGATAGTTTAATTCCTATTATCATTAGTGGTTATATTGAAAATGCTTGCATAGACAACAGCTTTATTCCAGAAAATGATTTAAGTAATCTTTTGCTAGCCGCAGGCAATAATGAAAAGTTGCCTACCTTTTTACCAATTTTAGATAAGTACCAATTTAAATTTACCCAAGAAAATGAAAACTATACCTCTTACTTATTGGTTCAACCAGAATTTATAACACAAAGCCTTGAACCAAGAGTTTTAATGGTATTTTACAAAGAAGAATTGATTGCTATATTTCATACCAGGCCAATTAAAGTAAAACAATATGATTCGATAGAAATGGGAAGTGAATACAAGATGATTTATAACTCAAAATTTTCGGAACATACCAAGTCTGAAATGGTAGAAATATACCGCAAAAAATTAAATAAAGATTCTAGATAAGTTATTAAAATGCAGATTACAGACACAATTTATATTGCTGGACACAGAGGAATGGTAGGCTCTGCCATTCATAGAAAATTGCTTGCCGAGGGTTTTCAAAATATTGTAGTAAAAACTTCTATGGAACTAGATTTACGAAACCAAGAAGAAGTAGCAGCCTTTTTTAAAGCCACCCAGCCACATTATGTGTTTTTAGCTGCTGCTAAGGTTGGAGGAATAATTGCGAATAATACTTATAGAGCTGAATTTTTGTATGATAATTTGATGATACAAAATAACATCATCCATCAGAGTTATTTAACCGGTGTAAAAAAACTCCTATTTTTTGGCTCAAGTTGTATTTATCCTAAGCATGCACCGCAACCATTGCAAGAAGAAAGTTTACTAACAGGTTTGCTTGAACCTACTAATGAACCCTATGCCATTGCCAAGATAAGTGGTATTAAAATGTGTGAAGCTTATAGAGATCAATATGGATGTAATTTTGTAAGTGTAATGCCCACCAATTTATACGGTTATAATGATAATTACCATCCTCAAAATTCGCATGTGTTACCAGCCTTCATACGCAAATTTCATGAAGCAAAAATAAACCAGCAAGAAAGTGTTGAAATTTGGGGAACAGGCACTCCAAAAAGAGAGTTTCTTTTTGTAGATGATTTAGCAGATGCTGCATTTTTAGTAATGCAACAATACCACGAAAAGCCATTTATAAATCTTGGAAGTGGTGAAGATTTAAGCATCAAAGAATTAGCAGAAACCGTAGCCAGTGTAATTGGATATAGCGGAAAACTAAGATTTGACCCAACCAAACCAGATGGCACGCCGAGGAAATTAATGGATATCTCCAAAATACGAGCTTTAGGATGGACGCCTAAAATTAGCCTAGAGCAAGGAATAGTTTTGGCTTATAAGGATTTTCTAAAAAATTAATCTTTGCACTATTCCAGCTTTGTTTCATTAAGAAAATGTATAGATAATTAATCCTTAGTTTAACCAAACAAAAAGGGCTGCCCGAAATTAATCGGGCAGCCCTTTCACTTTAATTCAATTTAAGCTTACTGCTTAACTACTTTTCTAACCACCCATTCATTGTTTATGTTAACTCTAACTAAGTAAACACCTGAAGGAAGTTTAGCCATATCATTTAAGTTGATGGCATCTCCACCTGCCTTAATATCGAAGCTAGTTTTAGCACAAACTGTTCCCATTAAATTTAGCACTTCTATTTGGGTAGTGGTTGCAATTGGGGAAGCAATGAACATGCTTAACTCGTTATTAAATGGAACAGGGTATAAGGTAACCTCAACCTCTTCTGTTTCGCCAAAGTAAACAGCTTTCACAGCAGAGTATTCAAAACTTCCGTCTTGATCCACCATTTTTAAACGGTAGTAAACGGTATTGGTATTTAATACCTCTGCCACATTTACATCTTGGTATTGGTAAGCTAACATACGGTTACTATTTCCAGCAGCTTTTACTTTATCAATAGTTTCAAATTTACCTTTGGCAATGGCTCTTTCTATTTCAAAGTAAGCACTGTTCTTTTCACTTGCAGTGTTCCAATACAAACCAGCATCAGAAGTACCTTCTTTTACTGCTTCAAAACTATTTAATATCACAGGAAGTGGCGAAATATCTGTAGTACCGGTAAAGTCAGAAAAATCTGATAAACCATTTACTCCAAAATTAGCAGCTACGGTATCTACAAAAGTAGCTGTTGAACCATAGTGTGTCCACCAGCCACCAACAGTAGGTTTCTTAGCCAACTTAAGATCTGTGGCAGAGGTAACAGTACCTAACATATTTGGATCGTAACGTAGGTTCAAATCGAAATTATAAAATGCGCCACCTGTTACATTGATTCTCCAAAATACATCCATGTAATGCGCGCCAGTTGCGGTTCCATTATTTGTTGGATTGCTGATAAGAGCACCCGTATGGTAAGTTCCGTTAATGGCAGATGGAACAGTTCCAGTATTACTCCAAACAACTGTAGCAACAGTATCGCCTAGCACTACAGCATGTTGTGTATTACCATTTCCTATAGAACCAGTAAAAGTTAAGGAAGGAGGAGTTGCAGTTGGCATAAACTCATAAGCACCAATATCTGGAGCACCCGTTGCTACTGCGATACTTCTAGGATTGCCTAAGAAATCATTGGTTACAAAAGATGACTGTTGCGCTCTTCCGCTCGCTGCCCAGCTATTACTATTAGTTATAAGCGGCATCAAGTTGGTTGTAGAAGTAAAGGTTAAATTAGAAGTAACAGATCTTCTATCTGAACCAGGATAAAGCGCGTTTCTAAATGCAGTTGTAAAGTTAGCTGGCCCATAATTGGTACCATTAGAGAATAACATATTAGAATTTGCGCTATAATAAAGATTGTTATCTGAAACAACCATTGCAGAAACAGCTTGGAAGTTAGAATAGTAAACAGCATAACCATTAGCACTCCAAATGATGTTGTTAAATACACGCATACCATTTGAGGCGGTAACTTGAGGCACAGTTGGCGTTGTTGAATGACCAGTGTACCAGATACCGTAAGAAATGGCAGAAGTATTTAACCTAAATGTATTGTTCATGGTATATACATTGGATGCATTTTGCATAAACAATCCATATTGTGTACCTGTAGACAACATATTAATTACGTTATTCTTTATTTGCGCTAAACCAGGTTCTCCATAGTAGCCATGGGTTACCAAGTAAATGGCATAAGTAGAGAGTGGCAATTGCATGTTGTTTCTGCTAATTTCTACATCCCCAGAAGAGCTATTGCTAAATATGGCATAATACCCTTGAGAAGGATTTCCATCAAAGAAATTATTTCTAATTTTAGTATTGTTTCTGGCGGTTAAGTTAATAGACGACCAATAATTTTGGAAGAACGTATTTGAGTCAATTACTAAACCAGGAGTAAATTGGCTAATAATATTCTGGCCACCAATCCATACACCATAAGCACCTTGACGTAACTGATTACTTACAATATTAATATTACTGGCGTTATCGCCATTTGGACCATAAATGATAGCCAATAAATCTGAGGTACTTGTTGTAGTAACCGCTTCAAGAATTGAGTTTCTAATGGTTAAATTATTGGTGTTGGTGTTGGTTGAAGCAAACTTGTTGATAGAAACAACGCGACCATTAGTTGGATTGGTATTTCTTATGGTTAAGAATTGTAAAGTAGTAAAACCAGTACCTCTAAACCTGATGGTGTAATTGTCATTGGCCGTAGCGTTTGCAGCGGTTAAAATTACATCATTAGGATTACCTGTTAACGATCTTATTAAAATTCTGCTGGTATCACTTGTACCTGCAATTGGTCCAAAATCTATTTGACCTGTATAAGTTCCAGAAGCAACATTAAAGGTTACATTACCCGCAACGCCGCCACAAGTTAGCCTATTCACTGCATCCCCAAAACTTAAGAAATTGTTTGCACCAGTACCAGTAGGATTAATGGTGTAAATACCGCTTAAAGCACCGCAAATACTTATAGATGTAGTATCGTTTAGGTTTTGTAAATCTACCAAGGTATTTGGTGCAGTAGTGTAAGCTTTCATTGTAATATTAGCACCTGTAAAGTTAAATCGTTGGTCTGAACCAAGAGGCCCACTTGTGCTATCAAACAATACCGTATCTACGCCACCAGGCAATATGGTGGTAGTAATGGTTCTAGTTCTAACAACTGCATTCACACTATAATTAACATTAAGAGAAGTGAGCGTATTCACACCAAAGTTCTTTACTATCACTCTTACATTAGTTAAGCCAGCAAGCGCAGGTTGTGTAGGCTGCAAAATTGCAATTGCGCCTGCATCTTCAAGTGGCTTCACAAATTCATTTACGCCAATATCAGGTGCATTAGTACTTCTTAGGTTACCATCAATATCTGTTGGCACTGTGGCAATAGGTGTACCCACCGAGTCTAATAAAGGATTGATAGATCTCAAATTTGTATTGCTAAAATACTCTGGCAAAACAGAAATACTATTGGTATCAATATTAGGTACAAAAACCACCATAGCAGTGCGGTAATTAAACAATGCCTGGTAAATAGTATTGGTAATTCTAAAAGGATAGGTTGAAGTTGAATGGTAATTGTTGTTATTGATAAATATTGAGCTAAAACTCAAACTTGCTGTAGATGGGCACCAAACAGCCATAGCACCGTTAGGAGATGAG
>VEQB01000188.1 GCA_018883485.1 Bacteroidota bacterium | reverse complement strand
ATTCTAAGGTTTGTAGCAGAGAGCGTATTGTTGTAATTAAAATACACAGCACAACTTACATAACTTGCATCACCCGAGGTATTAAGCACAGAATTGTGCGCAATATCATTGTAATTACATCCTGCATCATAAATACCATAGGTGGTTGCAGTACCTGCACCTAATTGGAACATATTATTGGCTATCACATTTCTGTTGGTAGAAGTTCCATTATTTTGCGTAAGGAAAATTCCGTAACCCCCTAATTGACCCGAAGTTTGGTTTCTGGTTACTTGCATACCATTATCGCACAAGGCAAAATAAAATGGACTTGCAAAAGTGTTAATGCCATTACCTGTATTAACAACAGTATTGTTACTTACCTCTATTCCATTTTGCGCATAGGCAAAAACAGCATAGTAAAATGGATTAATAAATACGCTATTACGAACAATATTTCCTACAGATTTAGTGGTAGTATTATTGTAGAAAGTTACTCCGTAATAACCACCTGTAATACGGCAGCTATCTACTAACAAGGCGTTTCCATTGTTACCCACATTATTTAGGTTAAAGGCATTACCACTAGAGGCAATACCTGCAAAGGTTGTAAAACCAGTAGTTAATAAAGCAGATTTAACTGAACAACGTATAACGCTATTGCTATCTGCACTATTCATAAATAACACACCAAAACCACCACCAGAGATAGCACTTGCTTCAATGCTTAAGTTGCGCAACGTAATATATTTAGCGCCATTAAACATAATTGTAGCGCGTTGGCCAGAGCCATCGTGCACAATTCTAGTTAAAGCAGAATCTTGACCTCTAAAAGTAACCGTGTTAGTTGGAGAAATACCAGGGATTAAACCTGTAAAAGTAACAGCACCATTGTAAACGCCATTGGCAACATTAACAACAACTGGCCCACTAATACCACATTGCTGCATTACGTTAACTGCCCCAGCAATAGAATTAAAAGTTGAATCGTTAGGCGCGATTGCATTATTTACATATAGATTACCAGAAACTGCTGTACAAACCGTAACAGTAATGGTATCGTTAATAGGGAAGCTATCTGCTACAGAATTTGGCATAGAAGACCAAGCCTTAATTCTATAGAAACCAGGAGTTGCAAAATTATACATACCCGCAGTAGTTACCACTGTATCGCCTGGATTTAAACTACCACCCCAAAGTGCAGGCGACTGTAGCGAATCATTTACTCTCCAATTAATAAATGAACTAGTTAAACTACCAGTTCCAAAATTACGCAATACAACATCCACATTTTGATTACCTAAGGTAATTGGATTTAAAGGAGAAGTTAAACGCGTTAAACCTGCATCAACGCCAAATACACTAAACTCATAAGCCCCTGGGTCTGGCGTAGTGCTTCTTAAAGCTCCTAAATAATCTCTAGGAACATCTATGGTAGCAAAACCAATATTGTTAATTGAATCATTACCTGGTTGGTAGTATTCTGGACCAACGCTAAATCTAAATTGAGGGTCTGCAGGAGAAGATATTTGATCGTAAGCACTGGCATTTACTGCTCTCCAAGCCGCTAAAGTAGCAATGTTACCGCCATGGAAAGCCACATTATTATTTGTACCGGCTTGCTTTAAATGAACCACATTGTTATTAATTACATAACCAGCACCAGTTGTTGCCAAGTAATAAATGTATTTAGCTCCAGAACCTCCTCTATTTAAGAACCAAATATTGTTTCTTACAATAGAAGTTGTAGGCGTACCAGAATTGTAATACAGGTAACAAACAGAAGTTGCTGTGGATGTTGGATGATCTACAATAATTGAGTTGTTATAAAACTTTTGATTTTGGGCACTTAATTGGTAATAGCCATAAAGCGTTCCATTAAACCTAAGATCATACATTAAGTTATTTCTAAAAATATTCTGGCGATTTGATTGAGTATTAGTAGCAATAGTATAAATACCATAAAAAGTACCTGTACTTGTTTGAAATTGTTGAAAAGGCTGTTTTATGACATTATTTTCAATGGTATCTTGATTTACACTATTTCTTAAATCAAAACCATAGAAGGTTGAAGGTGATGCTTTGGTTGGCCTCCAAATGGTGTTACCAGAAAAAGTTGATCCAGCACTATTTGAAATATAGAAACCATACACCGTAAAATCGCGCAGGTTATTATTTCTAAACACGTTAAAGGTATTTGGCCCGCTACTTACAGCTTGAGGTTGGTAGGCAACCGCATAAAATGGCCCGCCAGAAGCATTACCTGTAATTAGGTTATTATCTATTAGGTTACTTACCCCATTATTACCAGGTGTAGTTGGGTTGGCTAAACTTCCTGTGAATGCTATACCCGCAGATGTGCTGCTACCAGTTACAGAGCCTACATCTATGGTAGAATTGGTAATTCTATTGAAATCTGCATTAGCAGTAAAAATAACGCCAATTCCACGGCTCGCATTTAATGTTCTTACAACTATATTATTAAAGAACATAAAATCGGCCCCAATTAAATTTAAAACCCCAATGCTTGAGGCATCAATATTATCAAATTGTAATGTTTGCCCGTTGCCATTCACAGTTATGTTGTTCACAGCACTAACGCCTGGTGCTGTTTCAAAGAAAACTTGTTCGGTATAAGGGCCAGAACCAGGAGCTACGTTAACTGTAACTGGGCCAGATACCCCTCCAATTCTTAATAGATTGGCAACCCCAGTAAAACTTTGAAACACACCAGTACCTGTTCCAGCAGCGTTTATGGTAATAGTTCCAGCAGCAGCAGCAGCAGTAAGTTGTGTTCTTGTGTCATTATCTGGATTTGGATCAACCATACCATTTGGAAAACTTACGGTAGCAGAAATAGTATATAAGGTATTAGCAGCAACTGTTATATTACCAAGGCTAATGTTTCCGCTTACAACCCCAGGAGCAAGTGGACCAGTATAAATAACCTGGGCTTGCGGCACACCATTGAGGCTCCAATTAATTCGTGCACTATCAATGGCATTTAAACCTCCATTTCTAAGTCTCACATTGATGGTTTGTAAACCAGGTGCGTAAGGCGCTGCTGGTAGCACAATTTCTGCAAGGCCAGCATCTAACAACACTGGGCTTGCTTCAAATGCGCCAATATCCATAGGTTGAACACGAGGAGCGCCTAAGAAATCTGTGGTAACAAAACTGATAACGGTGGTATCTCCACCTCCATTATAGGCACCTTCTCTTGGCGAGAAATTAAAACCAGCAGGGTTCACAAAACTTGGTGCTAAATCAATACTTTGTTGATCGGCAATTGTTAAAGCCGTTCTCCAAGCTGCAAGTGTAGCATAATTAACCCCAAGATAATTGGCCAAGTTATAATTAGTGGCATTACCAAAATAAGCATTCCTGTTAATTGTAGTTCCTGTGGCAAAACTACCTGTAGCAAACATACCTACCTTAGCTCCTGTTCCACCTCGGGTTATAGAGATAATGTTGTTTCTAAAGTCTAATGTTGAAAACGTACTGGTGGCTCCAGTAAAATAAAAGGCCTGTGCAACACCTGTAGAAGTTGATGTAGCATGGTCAAATAAAATGGTATTGTTTAAAAAGCGATTATTAAAACCGGTAAGGTTATAAAAACCATAAATAGACCCATTACTTCTTAAGCCATGAATTAAATTGTTTGAAAAAATATTGAGTTCGGTATTTGAACCAGAGTAATTAATGGCGTAAACTGCGAAAGTAGACCCAGTAGTGGTAATCTGACCTCCATTTAAATTTGTTATTTCATTACGGTCGAAGGTGTCTAGTCTGGCTGAACCAGAAAGGTATATTCCATATACTGTTGTTTGAGGAACTTTTGTAGGCCTTTGAATTTTATTACCTCTAAAAAGGGTTCTATTTCCATTAAGCCAATAAATTCCAAATGAGAAAAAATCTTCAATAGTATTGTTAATGAACCTATTTCCTGATGGTGTAAAAGAAGATGTTGTTGGCGCACCTACTATTCCATAATTCATACCAAAACTGCTTATACTTCCTTTTATAAAATTATTTATGATTAAGTTTCCTCTTCCATTTGCACCGGTAGATAAAGGGTTTGACGTATTGGATGAAAAAACAATACCAGCAGAATTATTGGCCACACTAGAGGTTACCGACATAATTTCAATTCTGGAATTTCTAAAAATATTAGAATCTGCATTGTTCATAAAATGCAAACCCCAGCCAAAAGTGGTACTGGTGGTGCGTAAAGTTAAACTATCGAAGGTAATGTATTTGGCTCCGTTTAATCTGATAAGAGAAAGGTTTGCCGCAGAACAATTGAACTCTAAAGTACTACCTGCACCATTAAAGATGATATTATTGGTAGGGCTTGCACCTGGAATCGCAGGGAAAATAAGTTGTTCGTTATAAATCCCAGGAGTAACATTAAATATGGTTTGACCCGAAACTCCGCAAGAACTTATGGCAGAATCTGCAGCACCAAAAGTTCTAAAATTGGTTGTTCCTGAGCCGTTCGGATTTATGGTATAAGTACCAGAAAGTGGACCAGAACAATACGTTGCTAAAGTTCTACAAATGGTATCATTGGCAGGCGTATTATTTCCAGCTAAATTTGGATTATCTGTCCAAGCTCTTAACAAATAGCTACCCACTGCTGGTAAATTTAATTGTGTGGTAAAGTTAGCTGTAAAGGTTGCCCCAGGTGCAATAGATAAGCTAGAAAGCGATTGCATTACTGGGGTATTGCTATTCAACTGATAATACACATCCACACTAGTAATGGTGGTAGTAGATATATTGGTAAAATTAAAAGCCACAGTATTATTACCTACAATAGCACCTGTAGGTTGTGTGATGGTACCACTCATTAAATCGGCGGTTGAAGCAGGTACCAATATTGTATAATCTTCATATTCTGCAGAGTAAAAAGAAGGACCACAAGGAGGAGGAATTTGATTTAAGCCATCGCTGGCAATTCTTAATCTATAAGCACCTGCAGTAAGTGTACTTGGTAAAACAAAGTTACCCGTAGAAAATGCACTTGCCGTAATCTGAGCCGATGTAAAAACAAGTTCTGGCGCTGTAGTATTAAATACACCATCATTGTTATAATC
>VEQB01000187.1 GCA_018883485.1 Bacteroidota bacterium | reverse complement strand
TACTAATGGCAGGAGCAACTGGGCAAGGGAAATCTGTAGGCTTAAATGCTATTCTAGTTTCTTTGCTTTACAAAAAACATCCTTCACAAATTAAGTTTGTATTGGTTGATCCAAAGAAAGTTGAACTCAACATTTATAAAACCATAGAGCGCCATTTTTTGGCTAAAATTCCGGGCGACCAAGATGCTATTATAACAGATACTAAACTGGTTGTGCATACTTTAAATTCGCTGTGTAAGGAAATGGACGACAGGTATGATTTATTAAAGGACGCCCAAGTAAGAAACCTACGAGAATACAATGCCAAATTTATTAGCAGAAGATTACCACCTACTGATAAAATTGACCACAGATTTTTACCTTATATTGTAGTGGTAATTGATGAATTGGCCGATTTAATGATGACCGCAGGCAAAGAGGTAGAACATCCTATTGCTAGGCTGGCTCAATTGGCAAGGGCAATAGGCATTCACTTAATTTTGGCAACACAAAGGCCAAGTGTTAACATAATAACGGGTACAATTAAGGCTAACTTCCCGGCACGTGTGGCCTTTAGGGTTTCGCAAAAAATTGACTCTAGAACTATTCTAGATGCCAATGGAGCAGATCAATTAATTGGAAAAGGCGACATGTTGTTTAGCAATGGCAACGATTTAATTCGCCTACAGTGCGCATTTGTAGATACCCCCGAAGTTGAAAAAATTACAGAATTTATAGGCAATCAACCTGGCAGAGAACCTTATTTATTACCTTTGGTTCAAACAGAAGGCGACGATTCTGGCATAAGTGAAGGATTTGACCATAGCAATAGAGACGAATTATTTGAAGATGCGGCAAGAATTATTGTAGTAAACCAACAAGGCTCAACCTCTTTATTACAAAGAAGACTTAACCTTGGCTATAACCGCGCAGGTAGGTTAATAGACCAACTAGAAAAAGCCGGTATTGTGGGTCCGTTTAAAGGCAGTAAAGCCCGCGAAGTACTTATGCATACAGAAGCTGAATTGGATGAACATTTAAAAAACCTGATTTAGTTCATCTCGGCACGGTTTTTCTTATTAAAGTATTTATTAATATTTGTAACGTGAAAAAACTAACACTGCTCTCAATATTATTACTCACTATCTTTAGTGCAGGAGCCCAAGCCGAAAAACAAAACGAAGCTGAAAAATTAATGGACCGCATTAGCAAAAGGTACAAAGCCTTTAAATCCATTAAAGCGGATTTTGTATATACGATCGAAAACAAACAACAAAAAAGTCAGGAAAAACAAAGGGGAAACCTCTTAGTTAAAGGCAATAAATTTAGATTAGATATTGCCAACCAACTTATTATTTGCGACAATAAAACCATTTGGACTTACAGCCGTGAGGTAAATGAAGTGCAAATAGACAATTACTCACCAAAGACTGGCGCCATTAGAATAGATGATATTTTTACCATGTATGGCAAAGGCTTTTTATACAAAACGCTTGAAACCAAAAAGGAAAATGGTAAAGAAATTGTAACCCTTGAACTAACACCGAAAGATAAAAAGAAGAAGTTCTTTAAAATTAAAGTTATTGTAGATAAAACCAATCAAACCATTATTAGCTCGCAAGTATTTGATAAATCTGGAACGGTGCACACCTATTTGGTAACCAACCAAGTACCTAATTTAAAATTCGAGGATAACCAATTTTTATTTGACCCTAAGAAATTTCCTGGAATAGAAATAGTAGACTTACGCTAAAAGTTTCAAAAACCTCCGCTCTGCTCAAGGCGAACCGGAGATTGAGGTTGTTTAGGGGTATCTTCGGCAAGTCCTTTAATGATTAATTGTATAGGCGAAGCATCAGCGTTAGAAACCACCGAAATACTTTTATTAAAAGCCCCACGGAAAGTACCCGCAGTGTAAATGGCTTTAATCTTAGATTTTTGTCCGGGCATAATTGGCTCTCTTGGCCATTCTGGAACGGTGCAACCACAAGCGGGTTGTACATTGCTCAGAATTAATGGTATTTTGCCGCTATTGGTAAATATAAATTCGTATGAAACCGCCTTGCCATCATAAACTTTCCCAAAATCATGGGTAGTTTTTTCAAAGGTAATTTGAGCCTTCTCTTCTGTTTTGTTTTGGGCGTTTAAACCTAAACTAAAAAGAGAAACAATGACAAATAATAATGCTTTCTTCATGGGTTCAAACATAAAAAAAAGCCTACACAATTAACTTATGTAGGCTTTTACATATTAAAATAAATTATTTAGGTTGGTCTGCAGGCTTAACATCACCCTTTAAGTAAAGTATAACTTGAGAATTTTTAGCATTGCTATTTACAGTTACACTTTTGGTGAAAGGGCCAGAAGCTGCTGCATTGTAAGTAGCTTTTACATAACCTGTTTTACCTGGCTTAATAGGCTCTTTAGACCACTCTGGTGTGGTGCAACCGCAACTTGCAGAAGCATTTGTAATAATTAGGTTGGTTTTACCTGTGTTCTTAAAAGTGAACTCATAAGTGGCAGGAGTTCCTTGAGGAATTGACCCGAAATCATGTGTTTCTTTGGTGAATTTAATTTCTGGCGCCTTATCGTTAGCAGGTGCCACTTCTTGTGCTTGAGCGGTTGTTGCAAAAACACCACCTAAAGCGATGATTGCTGATAAAATTAATTTTTTCATTTGTGTTTATATTTCTATCTCTAGTTATCAATATCCGTTCCAAAATTAATATTAACTAGAAACTTAACAAACAAATTAACCTTAAAAAATAGTTAAACTCTTTATAAAGGTAGTTTTGAAGACTTATCAAAATTAGTTAGGTTTGGAAAATCTAAATGGATGTGCATATGAGTGATGGACCTATGGCCGTGGCAGGAGAAAAATATAAAGTAGTTGTACTAGAAGATTATCGTATAGCTTTTCAGAGCAGACAAGCTAGTTTACTAGGAAGAAAAGAAGTACTAACAGGAAAAGCCAAGTTTGGGATTTTTGGCGATGGCAAAGAATTACCACAAATTGCCATGGCCAAAGCTTTTAAAAATGGTGATTTTAGGAGTGGTTACTACCGCGATCAGACCTTTATGATTGCCGCGGGCTTATTGTCGGTACAAGAATTTTTTGCCCAACTTTACGCACAAACCGATGTGGCTGCAGAGCCTTCCAGCGCTGGCCGCATGATGAACGGACACTATGGCACACGCACTTTAGATGAGGCTGGAAATTGGAAAAACTTAAAAGATAGTAAAAATTCTTCCTCAGATATTTCGCCTACTGCAGGCCAAATGCTAAGATTAGTAGGCCTTGCACACGCTTCTAAATACTACAGACAACACGCTTCCTTATTGAACCAAAATAATTTCTCGGAAAATGGAAATGAAGTAGCTTGGGGAACCATTGGAAATGCCAGTAGCAGCGAGGGCCATTTCTTTGAAGCCATTAATGCAGGCGGTGTGTTGCAAGTACCCATGGTGGTTTCCGTTTGGGATGACTCTTATGGCATCTCCGTGCATGCCAAATACCAAACTACAAAAGAGAGCATTTCAGAAATTTTAAAAGGCTTTCAACGCGATGAAAAAGGAGAAGGTTATCAAATATTTGTAGTAAAAGGTTGGGATTATGCCGCCTTATGCAAAACCTACGAAGAGGCTGGTAAAATTGCACGCGAACAACATATTCCTTGCCTTATACATGTTACAGAATTAACCCAACCTCAAGGCCATTCTACCTCTGGCTCACACGAACGATACAAAAGCAAGGAACGCCTTGCTTGGGAAGCCGAAAATGATTGTATTAAACGTTTTAGAGAATGGATAATACAAAATAATGTAGCCACCACTGAAGAGTTGGATACCTTAGAAAATGAGGCTAAAATTCAAGTAAATGTTTCTAAGAAAAACGCCTGGGAAAGCTACCTAAATCCTATTAAAGCTGATGTGGCAGAGGCTGCTAACTTACTCAGAAATCTTGCTGCGCAAAGCCCTAAAGCAGATGAAATTAATGCCCTTGCCCAACAACTTGAAAATACTGCTGAACCTATTAGAAAAGAAATAGCTGCGGCAATACATAAAGCGTTAAGGCTAACTAGTGCTGAGCCATCAGAGGCAAGGCAAGCTTTACTAAATTGGCAACAACAGTTTGCGCAAATTAATGCAGAACGCTATAATTCTTACTTGTTTAGTGAGTCGGCACAAAATGCATTACGTGTTGAACCTATAGCCCCAACATATTCAGAAAACAGCAAAGTTGTAGATGGAAGAGAAGTGCTAGTAGCTTACTTCGACCAGCTCTTAAGCAACGACCCTCGTGTATTTGCCTTTGGTGAAGATGTGGGTAAAATTGGAGATGTTAACCAAGGATTTGCGGGCTTGCAAGAAAAGCATGGAGAAGGCCGCGTATTTGATACTGGTATTAGAGAATTAACCATTATTGGCCAAGGGATAGGTGCAGCTATGAGAGGTTTAAGACCCATTGCAGAAATACAATATCTCGACTATTTATTGTATGGCTTACAACCTTTAAGCGATGATGTTGCTACTCTGCAATATAGAACCAAAGGCGGACAAAAAGCACCCCTAATTGTGCGTACCCGTGGACATAGATTAGAAGGCATTTGGCATTCTGGTTCGCCTATTGGCATGATTCTTAACTCGCTAAGAGGAATGCATATTTTAACACCAAGGAATATGGTGCAAGCTGCTGGACTATACGAAACATTAATGAAGAGTGATGAACCTGCTTTGATGATTGAATGTTTAAATGGTTACAGACTCAAAGAAAGACTGCCTGATAATATTGGTTCATACACAGTTCCTTTGGGTATACCAGAATTGCTTGAAACTGGAAACGATTTAACCATTGTTTCATATGGTTCTACCTTAAGAATTGCACAGGATGCCTTACAAATGTTAAAAGAAGTTGGCATTACAGCAGATTTAATAGACCCACAAACTTTATTACCTTTTGATATTCATCATTCGATTGTAGCATCTTTACAGAAAACTAATAAATTGGTGATTATAGATGAAGACGTACCTGGAGGAGCAAGTGCTTTTATTTTGCAACAAATCTTAGAGGAACAAAACGGCTATCAATGGTTAGATGCAAAGCCCTTAACTATTAC
>VEQB01000186.1 GCA_018883485.1 Bacteroidota bacterium | reverse complement strand
TTTGCAAAATTCACCTATTCAACTATATTCATTTGCTACTATTCTTAGAAAACCCAGATAAGGATTGGCAAAAACAGGAACCCAATGATTGGCAATATGGTTTGTTCTAGGGGGCTTACTTTTAAAACTTCGAAAAATTAATTTGAAACTAATTGATTATCAAGCTACTTTTGAATAGTTAAACTCTTTTATTACTTTTATCGGACAACAGTGATTTGATATTATGAAAAATTTTATAAATCGGTTTTTTCTAACCCTCGTTTTTGTCTTTTCATTACTTACTAAGGCTAATTCTCAAATGCTAATTTATGGAAGAATTAGTGAAACACAAGTTGTAAAACTTGAAATTCAAGAGGAGACTAATAATAGTGTAACCATTACTAGAACAACAATTCAGGATACAAGTTTTAGTGATAACCAATGCAATAAAGATACTTATACCTATTACACTTATGCCCTCGGGCAATTAATCCAAAATATTAATGGCAATAAAATATCAATAACAATACCTAACGATGGTTACAATTATTGGGTTATTGATTTTAGCAACCCTAATTTAACTAGTCAAATTTCAAGTGGTACATTAGAACGAACTTGTTGTTGTAGTAATGGAACTAATGATTGTAAAGTTCAAAATGGGGGTGGTAAAACTTGGTGTGAAGGTTGTGAATGCCATCAATGCGATTGGTGTCCAGATCCAGGGCCTCCAGTTAAGGCGAGTTTGGTATATTTAAAAGCAGCCTATATAAATTGGAATTAGTGCCTATTTTCAAATTTTCCTCAATCAGATTTAAAATAATTTTAGCGATTACCTTATGCTATCCTAGTTGGATTACGGCCCAAATTAATTCTAAAGATATTTCTGCCTATTTTAATAATTTACGCTTAATCAAATCTGGTTCTTATACCTTCAATAAGGTTTATACTTCTCCATTTAATAAAGTCCCAACAAGGGAGGTTTATAAAATTTGGTTTAATGAAATTGAATCTGATTCAGTTTTTGATTATTGCCTTTACAACTTTTCAAAGGGTATATATAAGATAAAGATTGGAGGAAAATGTTATGAGTATAACGAGAGGGATTCAATTCTTACCTTATTAACTGATTGCTTTGAGCTAAATAAGCAAAGAAGTTATTTTTTATTGCATCAATTGAATAGCTATGAAATATTAAATGATAGAAAATATTATTTTATGGATAGCCTTAACAAAACTGGCAATATTGTCAAAGCTAAATTGCAGGCTATAAATCCTGAAAAGAGAACAAATTATGATAGCATAGTATATGAACTTTACTCTGATTTGCGGGATTCAATCAACAAAATTCCAATCTGCTGTGTAGTTAAATATTCTAAGGAAGAATTGTATTTTGAAGACTCCAATTATATTTCAAATTTAGTACTCAGTTATTTGCCAGATAGTCAGGTTGTTTTAAATCAGTTTAAAAAGTTGGTGATTAATTCTGCCATAAATAAAAGTACTGAAATTTGCGCCTTAAAGGCAGTAGATAGCTTAATGTTTAAAAACAAAGTTTTTCATTTTTCATTTGATACTATCCTATTTAACCAAAATAATCCAAAGCCTGTTCTGTTTTTCTTTTGGTATAAGGGATGTCCTTATTGTTACGATGCCTTTTCAGTGATAAATAAGTTAAATGAAAAGTATAAAAATAGAATTTACATTATTGGAGTAAATACCAAGGATCAAAATGAGGTTTCTATCAAAAAATATTTAGCCTTAGTAAAGCCTAATTTTAATGCGATGAACTTTTTTAATAAAATGGGAGATAATCTAAGTATAAATGGATATCCTTGCTTTCAATTTGTTAATATTGATGGTGGTTTAGACCAAAGGATAATTGGCATAGGAAATAATTTATATGAGGAATTAGAGAATCATATTTTATTTCTCACCAAATAGATGAATAAAAAATTTGGCAATAAAAACAATCCTCAATATTTATTTGCCATAAAATAGCTTATACCTTTCGTATTGGTCTTTTCCAAACTTGTGTAGCTCTTCCATTACCTTTACATAGCGCTTAGGCGCATCAAAGGTTGAGAATTTAGCATACAAGGTTTTGGCTGTGGTGGAATACGTTTGATTGGTTTTCCTCCATTGGCCAACTGCTGATCGGCCATTTTCTGAATGGTAGATTAGTAAGTGTAAAAGCAATATAATTGTACTTTTATTTTTCTTATGCGATTTTATGTAACATTAATTCTATTTTCTGCTGGCCTAGAAATCTTTGCACAAAAAGAAAACGAGTATAAATTGCCTGGTTATAAACTTGGTTACGATACTGGGTATGTTACTAGTTTTAGGGATAATTTTATTGTTACCCTGGTTAATGAAACTAAGTTTAGTAGGGTAAATGCTTCCTTTTTAACCCCAAGTGGAAATTATGTATTAAATTATAAAACCAATGACTTAAACACATGGGGAATTGGCTTAGATTATAAATGGTTCACTTTTGAATATACTACAAAAATGCCATGGTATCAGCCAGACCCCACCTATGGCGATGTAGAAAACAGTGGAATTGGATTCGGTTTAACCATGCGTAGGTTTAGCTTTAGGTATTTTTATGAATCTTACAAAGGGTATTATTTAGAAAACACTGATGAGTGGATTAGAGAAGCAAGAATTGCCGCACCAATAAATTATTATATACGTCCCGATATTTATACACGCATGAATTATCTTAAGTTTAACTATGTGTTTAATAACAAGCATTTTTCAAATAACGCTGCCATTTGGCAATTAGAGCGCCAAGAAAAATTTGCTGGAAGTTTTGTAACGGGTTTGTCTTATATTTACAATACTTTTAAGGCTGATTCAAGTATTATTCCATATGGTTTAGATACCTTTCCTAATGCTAGTAACACTTTTTTTGCTATTAATTCTATTGGTGCAAATTTGGGTTATGTCCTCAATTTACCTTTTGGCAAAAAGAAAAAATGGTTTATAACCGCTGCTTTGATACCTGGTTTTTCTTATCAATATGGCAGGTTAGACATTGAAGATGTGGGTGGATTTCGCAATAATTCTTTGTTAGGCTTTCAGTCAGAATTTAGATTTGGAATAGGTTACAATGGCGATCTTTGGTATATTGGTTCAACGGCTAGGTCCTATCAAAACTTAAATAACCTGCTAGGAGATGCACCTTTTGTAATTAATAATTCGTTTGGTAGGTTTTATATTGGGTATAGGTTTAATGAGATAAAGCATGAGAATAAATGGTTAAAAAAAGTTGGACTATAGCTTGGGTTTTTATGCTCTTTAACGGGACAATTATGGCACAATCTAGGCCAGATTATAATCCTAAATATATAGAAACCTATCCCAATAGTCTTTACATAGCTCCCTACTTAGAAACTAAAGGCAATGTGCTAAGATTAGATTACCAAACACTTCAAGGTAGCCGCTCTTTAAATTATTTGAGCAATTTTATTGTAACAAGTGGTTTTCGCTTTAGATATAAATGGGCCAATTTGCAAGTTGGAGCTCATTTGCCCTCTAAACGTTTTAATGAAACCTTAGGCACTTCAAAAAACTTTGGAATTGGATTGAATATTGTTCAACGTTGGTTCAACTTTTATACCAAGTATGAAACTTATGAAGGCTTCTATCTGCAAAATACAGATGATTGGTTAGGAGATTATAGAAATCAAAATAATCAATATTATTTGCGCCCAGATTTAACAACCAAGTCTTTAGTTACTGGGGTTAATTTCTTGCTAAATAGCCGTCGATTTTCTGCACCTGCAGCCATATTTCAGTTCGAACGCCAAAAGAAAACAGCCCTTGGATTTGTGGTAGGAGTAAACCATACATTTAATAGAATTTCTGCAGACTCTAGTCTTGTTCCTACCTCTAATATAGATACGCTAACAAGGTTATCAAGGACCTTTTTAGAATCGCATACTTTGGGTCTTCAATGCGGACTCATGCTTACGGTTCCATTGTTTCAAAAAAAGATGTGGTACATTACAAGTAGTATTATCCCAGGTTATTCTGTGCAGAAAGTTAAAACACAAATTAACTATGCAAACCTGCTCGATGGAAATATTTACAATGGCTTCACCAATGAATTTAGATTTGGTGCTGGTTACAATGCTAGAAGGTGGTTTGCCTCTGCGGGTTTGTTAAGCACTGGCAATACCATTTCGTTAAAAGATGGTCAGCGTTTCATTGTTCAAAATGCCTATCTCCGGTTTTCTGCAGGTTTCAGATTTGGAAAATAATGTTATCGAAGATTCCATAAAATAAATGCATACATATCTGTTGCGTCTTCTATTAGTTTAGTAGTTGGCTTTCCTGCACCATGTCCGGCTTTGGTATCAATTCTAATTAAGATTGGTTTATCTAAACTTACTGGTTTTTCTTGTAAGGTTGCTGCAAATTTAAAAGAATGCGCAGGCACCACTCTATCGTCATGGTCTGCTGTCATAATTAAGGTGGCAGGGTAACTTACGCTATCTTTAACATTGTGTAAAGGAGAATATTTTAACAAGTATTCAAATTGCTCTTTGTTATCGCTTGAACCGTACTCTACTGCCCAGCCCCAACCAATGGTAAATTTATGGTAACGCAACATATCTAATACACCTACTGCTGGAATGGCTACTTTAAATAATTCTGGCCTTTGGGTCATGCAAGCACCCACTAATAAGCCTCCATTAGAACCTCCGTTAATAGCAAGTTTATCTTTGCTGGTATATTTTTCTGCTATTAAGTATTCTGCTGCAGCAATAAAATCATCAAACACATTTTGTTTTTTTTCTAGCATTCCTGCTTGGTGCCATTCTTCTCCGTACTCGCCACCACCGCGTAAGTTAGCAATGGCATAAACACCACCCCGTTCTAAAAACATAACTCTACTTACACTAAATGAAGGCGTTAGATTAATGTTAAATCCACCATATCCATAAAGAAGGGTGGGATTATTACCATCTAGTTTAACTCCCTTTTTGTGCATGATAAACATAGGCACTTTGGTACCATCTTTACTGGTATAAAAAACCTGTTTTGTTTCAAATTGTGTTGGATCAAACTTGTAATTTGGTTTGGCTCCCCAATCTTGTTGCTGCTGATTTTTTAAATCATAAAAC
>VEQB01000185.1 GCA_018883485.1 Bacteroidota bacterium | reverse complement strand
GAATTACGCAATGGCTTAGCAACCGCATTTGGCACAGCACCAGAGGTTAAAACAGTAGGTGGAGATAATAAATTTAAAGTAACAACTACCTATTTAATAGAGGATCAGAGTGAAAATGCAGCAGACCAAGTAGAAGGTAAATTAAAAGATGGGTTTGCCGGTATGAACCTAAAGTATGAGATTTTAAGTTCTGCTAAGGTAGGGCCTACAATTGCAAACGACATTAAAGTAGCTTCTATTTGGGCAGCTATCATCGCACTATTTGGTATTGCTTTGTACGTTTTAATTCGCTTTAAGAAATGGCAGTATGCTTTGGGAGCGACCATTGCCTTGGCACACGACGTATTAATGATGATGGGTTTCTACTCTATTTTTGATGGTATTTTACCATTTACTATGGAAGTAGATCAAAACTTTATTGCTGCTGTGCTTACTATTATTGGTTTCTCTATTAATGATACGGTGGTTGTGTTTGACCGTATACGTGAGTTCTTAGGCACACACCATCATGAAACTAATAAGTCGTTGGTAATTAACAATGCCTTAAATAATACTTTAAACAGAACTATCATTACTTCATTAACTGTATTTATGGTAGCCTTGGTATTATTTATCTTTGGCGGCGAAGTAATTAAAGGCTTTACGTTTGCATTATTAGTAGGTATTTTCTTTGGTACATACTCTTCAATTGGTATTGCAACGCCAATTGTAATAGATTTCGATAAAAAGAATAAAGAGAACAAATAATTTAGGCAATTGCCTTCCTCAAAAAAGCGAAACTCTGCAAAGGGTTTCGCTTTTTTACTTTTTGGGAGATTACATTGAATCTACTTTTATTCCCAAGCTAAATTTCATCTACCTTTACAAAGTAATATAAACTCAATTTTGAAAATTTGAATATTTCATTAATTTTGTATCTAAGTGGATACAAGTTGAGAGATGTACTTTCTTGAAAAGACTAAAGAATTTGACAAGTGGTTTATAAAACTAAATGACTTTAGAGCAAAAGCAAAAATTTTGGTCCGACTTCAAAAATTAGAAAAAGACGAGCACTTTGGGAATTGCGAGCCAGTTTGAGAAGGAATTAGAGAATTGAAAATTGATTATTCAAAAGGTTACAGGATTTATTTCAAAGAAATTGAACAAAAAATTATTATTCTGCTTATTGGAGGAGATAAATCAACACAACAAAAAGACATTGAAAAAGCGAAAGATATTTATAGAAGTTTAAGAAAGTAACATAATGGAAACATCTAAGTTTGAAATAGCGGACTATTTAGATAGTAATGAAATGATTGCAGAGTATTTAAATACAGTTTTGGAAGAGGGAAATGAAGCTGAAATTATTGCTGCTATTGGCCATATAGCAAAGGCGATTGGTATGTCCAAAATTGCGGAAGAAACAGGAATGAGCAGGCCTAGTTTGTATAAGGCTTTGTCTGAGGGGTCCAAACCTCAATTTTCAACAATTATGAAAGTCTTGAAGGCAATAGGAGGGCAACTACAGGTTAATCCAACATCTGTATAGGCAGAGGTGAAAACTGGTGGAGTATTTTAGGGAAATTATAACCAACAAAATCAATTTACACTAAATTAATAAGATGCTCTAGAGACTATTTTTGACTTAATAATAAACCTTAATAAATACGGCATTAGGACTTAATTTTTTTACTAAATTTTGCAATTCAACATTCTTTGATGATTTAACTTGATTAAACGGTTCGATTTTAATTTTTGATAATTCGTCAAGAATACAACTTGATTTAACAACATAAGAGACATTTTCAACCTTATGATTTTTGTCGAAAATGATAGCTGAAACTAGTCCAATTAGTTCTCCATATTTATTAAAGCATGGGCCTCCAGAGTTGCCAAACCAAACTGGAAGATCAGTTTGAAAATAGCATGGATTGTCTAAAGCCAAGTTCGCGCTTACTATTCCTTTGTTTAACTTTTGATTCTCCCCTAATTTTGCAGGATTAGGAAATCCTAATGTAAAAACATCTTGACCCATTTCAATGGAATTATTAAAACTAATATTTTCAAATTCATAACCTAAGGTGTTTGTTGAATCTATAATTCGTAGAATTGCAATATCGCTTTGTAAATTTGATGACAATATCTCGGCATTAATATTAATCACTCTTAAACTATCTAGCATTATTTTAACTACAATCTTCTTGGCATCCTTTACAACGTGATTATTTGTTGCTATTATTCCTCCTTTGTCTATAATTATACCTGTCCCACAAGCATCCCAATCAACAAGTGGATTAATTTTTTCATAGCTCCTCAGCTCCGATTTTGAGGGATACATTTTTACAAAAGATTTAATATCTGATTTTATTACTCCACTTATAAATTCGGCTAATTTATTTTCATGCACAACACCATCTTTAGTGTAATACTCCATTACATATTTTTCATTTTGTGCTGTAACATTTAACTTAAAAAGAACACTACCAAGTTTAATATCCTTATCATTGGTGCTAAGAACATAGGCTTCGTATAAATAAACATCATTGTTTGATTTTAAAAGGACAATATCATAATTAAATTTTTCACCATTGTCAATACTCTTAAAAATACCTTCAATTTCATTCAATGGTTTTTTTAACTCATAATAAACATAATCATAAAAGTTATCCAAATATTCTCTTTCCTTGCCATTTCAAGTTCCTTCAATCTTCTTATTTCTTCGGTAAAGTCTGTTTTGAATTCAAAGTAAATTGGGTAACCATAAATTTTACCATAATTCATTCTGATGTCATTCTCCATTTTTTGCAAATGTTTTTTATCCAATCCCATTTTAGTAATTGTAACATATGCCACATTGCCATCTGCATGAATTAGGCCGACCGGCACCAAATTCTGATAAATAGAATCATTAACTAAAACATTATTTGTTAATCCCAGAAATTCATAAATTTTATGCTTTCTTTTTAAATTTGAATAGCTTGAATCTATATAATCATTGATCACTTTTAAATACTTACCTTTCGATTCAATAGACTGGTATAAACAAGTGTTTTTCTTTGTTTCTTTAATTATGACGGTAATTAATTGAGAATTATTGTAAATTGAATCATAAAGTAACGATTTTTTAATTTGCAGAGATTGAGCGAATACTTGATTCTCGAAGGCCATTTGGAAAAATATTACTAAACTTAGCTGTAAAAACAAATTTCGCATTTTCGATTTTTTATTCTATTTAAATCAAAACTAAAGTAAATTAGGGATTAAACCCTATACAGAAGGTGATAATTGTATTTTTTTTAAAACAATTATTCTTCCCCTGCGCATAACTGTTGCCTTACTAATTTGGTGGCATGCCTGCACTTGAACAACTTCGCGGTTTAACAAATTATACCATGAAGTACTTATTTTTAATAGTAGGATTTATTTCTTTTGGATTTGCAACTATAGCCCAAGATTTAGAGCCAAAAGGAAAAATTAAAGAACCAAAAGGCTTTGGAGACAATATGCACAATGCCTTTGTAATGGGTAGGTTAAAGAAAGCCACAGCCCAGCGCGACTCCTTAAACGAGTTGGCTATACGCTACCAAAAAGATACTACCCAAAGGGGCATAAGATACCGTGAATTAGATTCTACACACCGCTATTGGTTAGGAAGATATGATGCTTTAAATACCAAGTACAAAGGTTTACAGGGCGATTACAATGAAATGAACGATAAGTATACCCAACTTATTCAAAGTAGTTTAAGCAGAACCGAGCAATTGAATTTAGCACTAAAGCAAAAGAGTGAATTGCTGCTTGAACGTGAAAGAAAATTGGCAGAGCTGGAAGCGAAATTGCGTAAACAGGATAGTTTAACTCAAGCCCTAAACAACACTATCAAAAGAGCCCTTTTGGGTTTTGATAGTGATGAAATTACGGTTGAAATGAAGAATGGTAAGGTTTATGTTTCTATGAGTGATAAGCTCTTATTTAAAAGTGGTAGCGCCAATGTAGAAGACAAAGGGAAAGAAGCAATTAAGAAGTTAGCGGATATTCTAAACAAGAATAGTGATGTAAGTATTATGATTGAAGGGCATACTGATAATGTACCTATTAAAACCGCCCAGTTAGCAGATAATTGGGATTTAAGTGTAGCCCGCGCAACCAATATAGTTCGCTTGTTAGATGAAACTTATAAAGTAGATGCTACGCGCTTAACTGCTGCTGGAAGAGGAGAATACATGCCACGAGCTAAAAACGAAACCTCGGAAGGAAGAGCTAAAAACCGCAGAACAGAAATTATTCTCTCACCTAAATTGGATGAGTTATATAATTTGGTTGGTTGGTAAGTAAAGTAGGAAAACCTTCCATACTTTCTAGTTTAAAATCTGCCAAAGAAAACTGCGGCGCATTAAACTTAATTTTTTCGGGTACCACCAAGCATTGCATTTTAGCCGCTTTTGCGGCAATCATGCCATTAATAGAATCTTCAATAACTAGGCATTGTTCTGGCTTACTTCCTAATTGTTGTGCTGCACTTAAAAATATGCTTGGATGAGGTTTTCCATAGGGTTCTGATTCTGCAGAGTACAACAATTGGAAAAAATCTTTGATGCCTAATTTTTCTACCACCACGTTAATTAAACGCATAGAGGAGGAGGAAGCCAAAGCTATTTTATATCCTTTTTCTTTTGCAAATTCAAGGCTATTAATTACTCCGGGTAAGGCAACGGCATGATGGGATAAAAGATTTTCCATACATACAATAATATCTTCTTCAGTTTTAGCAAAATCTGGATTAGGCCAAGCTTGGAAGCGGTACCAATGTGCTACTACTTCATTTAACCTAAAGCCCATTACTTGCCTTAACAACTCATCATCTAAGTGTAATCCTAAAGCCCCAAAAACTTCTTTTTCCGCTACCTTCCACCAGGGCTCAGAATCTACTAGCAGCCCGTCCATGTCAAACAATAAAGTATTTATCATTTGGCCATTAACATTTCAATCTCTTCGGCTTCAATTGGAATATGTTCCATTAAATCAATATTGCCATTTTCGGTTATTAAAATCTCGTTTTCTAAACGCACACCAATCGCTTCCTCGGCAATGTAAATTCCGGGCTCGCAACTAAAGGTCATGCCGGCTTGCATAGGCTCGTAA
>VEQB01000184.1 GCA_018883485.1 Bacteroidota bacterium | reverse complement strand
AATTAATACTAAGGTCGGGCTTAAAATAATCTACCGTTTTAGAAATGATTACATAATTTAAAGTACCCACCAATTGATTAATGGACGCCTCTACTACAATGGCTTCTTCTGAAGGAGGAATATCGATTTCAATTTCCTTCTCACAAGCGAATAATGTTAGCATAGCCAACAAGAGCACTAATAAAATTTGATATGTTTTTGTTGTTTTCAAAATCTAAAATTCCATTGAATAGAGGGCACTATTGGGAATAAATACACCATATACGCCTTCACTTGATTTTTCTCAATATCTGGTAAGAAGTAAATAAAATAAGGATTGGCTCTATTGTAAACATTGTAAATACTAAAGTTCCAACTGCTTTCAAATTTGGCTGTTTGCTTAACAATGTAGGTTGCACTTATATCTAACCTATGGTAAGCTGGCAACCTAAAACTGTTTACCTTATTATATCTATCTATAAATATATATTCTGGTGCGCCTGTTCCAGGGTCGATACCAAATCTATAGGCATAGCGCGAATCTGGCAAGGTTGTGGCGTTCCCTGTTCCATACACAAACACCATATTTCCGCTCCATTTTTTATTAAATTGGTAGCTCAACAAAAGCGACATATCATGGGTTCTATCGTATCTAAAAAAGTAGGCTTCCCCATTATTTAATTCATCAAATTGGCGTGTAGTTCTGCTCCAAGTATAGCCAACCCAACCTGTAAATTGACCTGTTTTTTTTCTTAGGAAAAACTCTGCACCATAGCTTAACCCTTGTCCAAAAACCATTTCATTTTCTAAGTTTTGATTAAAGAATAAATTGGCTCCTGGCTTAAACTCTATTTGGTTGTACATGGGTTTGTAATACACTTCAACGCTACTCTCATAAGCGTTTTGCTTAAAATTTCTAAAGTAACCTGTGGCATATTGGTAGGCCAATTGTGGTTGAACCAAAGTGCTAGATGGTACCCATAAATCTATAGGAAATTGGGCGCCGCTAGTAGTTGCCAAATGCAAGAATTGATAGGTTTGTGTGAAGGATGCTTTTACTGAAGATACATCATTGATTACAAAAGTACCGCTTATTCTTGGTTCAAGCCGAGGATAAAAAGCTATGCTTTCTCCTTTTGCATATACCTTTGACTCTCCTGTTGGCAATTGTGTGTCATTATCAAATTGAGCTTGGGTATAAGGGCCAACTAAATTAAAGGCCACAGCCCTTAAGCCATAGTTAAGAGAGAACCGATGGTTGATTTGCCATTCATCGGTTATGTACCAAGCTCCCTCGTGCGCATACTGCTTGTTTATTTGGTCTTCTATATTGGTTGAACCCAAATTACCGCTTAAGATGCCAGGTTGAAAGGTATGAAAGGTATAATTCCATCCAAATTTTATTTGGTGCTTGGGATGTGCAAACCAACTATAGTCTTGCTTTAGGTTCCAATCTAACAAACTACTTCTAATTTTAAAACCACCTGAACCAAAGAAGAAGTCGTTAAACAATTCATACCTATTAAATATGACGCTTGTGTTTACAAATAGTTTAGGGTTGAAAACATGGTTCCATCTTAGCGTTCCTGTGCTATTTCCCCATCCAAAATTAAACTGAACATCGGGGTTTACTTCACTTTGGTAGTCTAAAATATCTCTACCAAAATAGCCACTCACAAATATTCTATCTTTCTCACTTAGAATAAAATTGAGCTTTAGGTTCAAATCATAAAAGTAATAGCTATTGCCTTGAATGCGCTCTGGCAAGAAAGGCCTAGCTAAATAATCTACGTAGGTTCTTCTCCCAGAGATTAGGAAGCTGCTCTTGCCTTTTTCTATTGGACCTTCAGCGCTTAAACGAGTTGAAATTAAACCAACACCACCACTGTATTTATAATCTTGGTTGTTTCCTTCTCGCATGTTCACATTTAAGATAGAAGATAATCTACCACCATAATTAGCAGGCATCCCACCTTTAATTACTTCAATATTTTTAACAGCATCTGAATTAAAAACGGAAAGAAATCCAAATAAATGGGAAGGATTATACACCACCGCTTCATCCATAAGAATAAGATTTTGATCTGGGCCGCCGCCTCTTACATAAAAGCCAGTGCTGGCCTCACCACCACTTTTTATGCCAGGCAATAAAGTAATTGCTTTTAGCACATCGGGTTCACCAAAAATAACGGGAAGGGATTTAATTTTTTCGCCACTTAGCTCTATCCTACTCATTTCTGTGCTGCGTACATTCTTATCTTGGCGTTCTGCATTAATTACAACTTCTTTAACCTCTAAATTTATTGGTGCTAAAGAAATGTTGATGTTTTGTGATTTAGAAACTTGCAGATTTATAGTCTTGGTTCGATAGCCCACATAAGAGATAAGCAATTGTTTTGTTTGGATAGGTAGTGACAAAGAAAAAAAACCATATACATTGGTGGTAGCTCCAATATTTGTATTGGGTGCTCTAATGGCTGCACCGATTAGTGTTTCTCCGGTAGTTGAGTCTTTTACATAACCAGAAATGGAAAAGTTTTGAGCAAAGCCAAAGCTAATTTGCCATACAAATACGATGCATAAAAAAACTACTCTTTGAAACATTTTGGATTTAACAAAGAAAGCAAAGAGATTGTTTAAATCTATAATTAATGGTCGGCAGTCTTACTTTTGCTAAAAAGGCTTTTCAATTTTACTGCTGGCACCCAAATTTTAGACAAGGCATATTTAAAAGGATGTTGCTTTTTTTCTACATGCCAAACAGTTGTTCTTGCAGATTCTAAATGTTGCTTATGTGGCGTATATGCATAAGCTGCAATAGAGGTTCTGTATTTACCTTCTGGAAAATTAATAGGGTCATAACCATGCAAGGTATAAGACCTACAATGCATAATAGCTAAGCAATTAAACGGCACATCTACCTCTGTTTTTTCGCCTGTTCTTCCATCTTCTAAGCGCAATTCGCCACCATATTCCTTTTTCCAATCTTTATTGATGTACAGTAATAGATTTAAATTTCTATACCAATCATCGTGTAAAGGATGGTAATTAAAATCGGCATGCATATCTAAGAAGCTTCCCTGCCTACCTTGGTGAATACCACCACCATAGAAGGTTGGGTCAATAAAAACTTCTTCATTGGTAATATAAGAGATAAGGTCTTTAAACCTATCACTTATTAAATCTTCGTGTAATTCTAGAAATAGCCCTCCCATTTCGTAGTATTTACTTTTTTCGAACTTGTTTTTAGCAAATACATAATCTGCACTTGGGGTATCAATTTCTGGAATGGAGTAATACAATTCGGTAAGTTTTTCTGCATCGCATAAGTCATCAATCCCAATATGCGGAAAGGGACGTGCCTCTAGGAACTGTTTGCGAAACTTCTCTTTGTTGGCTTCAAGATAATCAAAACGTATCATGATTGATTAGATTTATGCCCGCAAGATTGATTAAATGCAAAGCATTAACTATGATATATCTCATAAACCTTAAAAATAACTTATTCGATTCTAATAAAAATCAATCGATATTTTCCGCAAAGGTACTCCCAATGTAATTCTTTAAAAGGAGAAGATTGCTTTATGATTTGCTGGTATTTTGGCAATCCGTTTGGCGTTGGAATAAGAGATTGCTTAAAGGTTTTAAAATTTAGGGTATCTACAAAAGTAGATTTAGTAGCAGCATTCCTAATTTCTGATAAGATTGGAGATTTATCAAATTCCTTTTCTATGTTCCAAGCATTTAAAAAATAATAGGTTTTCTGAAAAGCTATCACTTGCAAATTAGGTGCTAATAAATCTATTAAAGATTCATTGCTACCTCCCTTGGCGGCAAGTAAAAATGACTGAATAGAAGGTACAACATTTTTATTTGGGGGTGATAAAAGATTGGCCTTTGGTTCAAAAATTTTAATACCCCAAAGCTTATTATTTTGATCCAATTCTAAAAAGAAATTAGAGGACTCGTAATCCCAGCGAAAGCCGTATTCCCCTATACTTACAATATCTGAGGGTACTCCAATTTTCTTCTTAATGGCTGTTGCATGCATACCAAATTGCAAACCCCTAAATCCTGCATCTTCGGTAGATTGCATCATACTAAAGTGAATAGAATTAATTATAGGTTTATGCTCTTCTGAATACTCAAATACAATTACCGCCTTTTCCGAAATTGGGTGATGAAATGCTTCATAGCTTATTCCAATTGAGGTGGTATCTATGAGGTATGGTTTGCCTAAAACATTGTTGGGTATGGATTTCCATTGACCTATTGCAAAGCCAGCTAATTCCCTATAAAAGGGTTGGGCAATCATTACTTTACTACAAACAATAAGTAGCAAAGCAAGATATACTTTTCTCATTTAATTAATAGGTGTAAAATGAAAAAACACCTCGCCCACCATTTGGAAAAACACCTTCGATTACTACTTGACCTCTTACAGCTTCAAGAGCTTTAATCAAATCCTCCACTTTATCATAAACTTTACGGTTTAGTGAAGTTATAATGAAGCCTTCTTGAATTCCCATACTAGCAATTCTACCTTGTCTAATATTGCTTATTCTGTAACCATTAGTTAAGCCAAGTTTATCTTTTTCTATCTTAGGTAAGGGTTGAAAATCTGCACCTAAAGCATCTGAGCTTATCGTCCCTTTTTTCATAATGGCAACTGTACCTTCCCTATTTAATAGGTTAATGGTAGTTGCCATTTCTTTATTCTCACGCTTGTATAATATCTTAATTTTATCGCCTGGGCGGTGGTAAGCAATAAGTTCATCAAACATCGCTTTACTTTCTAAATCACGTTCATTTGCACGTAAAATAATGTCACCGCTTCTTAAGCCAGCAACCTCAGCAGGTCCTTCGGCCATCACTTGGTCTACAATAATGCCTATATTGGTATTGATGCCATATTTTTGGGCTGTTGGTGCATCAATATCCTTCACATCCATACCTGTAAAACCACGCTGCACTTCTTTAAATTCTATAAGATCGCGTACAATTTTGGCAGCAATATTTACTGGGATGGCAAAACCATAACCATTATACGAACCCGTATTGCTGGCAATGGCGGTATTAATTCCTACCAGTTTACCTTCTAAGTCAACCAAGGCTCCACCACTATTTCCTGGGTTAATAGCGGCATCTGTTTGTATGAAAA
>VEQB01000183.1 GCA_018883485.1 Bacteroidota bacterium | reverse complement strand
GCACCAACACCAGGTAATATTAATTTTTCGGCTCCTTCTAAATCAGAAATGGTTGTGGCTATTTTTGTTGGTATTGATAATTTATGAAATACATTTTGTATTGCTTTTATATTCCCACAACCGTAATTAATAATTGTTATCATCTTAATAATCTTCTTTCTAAACCTAGTTTTTGCATAGATTGATTTGCGAAACTAATTAACGGCCAATTATTAGTATAATCTAAATATGTTTTGTTCTCTCCTTCAAATATCTTTTGAAACTCCTCTTTGGTCCAATCTAATTTATTGGCCACATATTCAAATTCCTGCATTAAAGTAGCTTCATCCAATTCTGGCTTTGATATCCTCAGAATGGCGGCATCTCTTGTCATTTGACCTGTTAAAACTAAACTCGAGAAATGGGCTCTACGTTTTTCAAAACCAAACTTACGGGGTAACCAATAGTCTTCGTAAAATCTTGTAAACCTAGATTCATGGTGTTTATGCTTAAACCTCTCCCATCCAAATTTAGATTCTAATAAATTCTCGGCTTCATTTTTAATAAAGGAGAAATTATTAAGTGGTTTTATAACCTTCATACCTAAAATATGTTGGTATAAAAGTTTGTATTCAAAAACATCCAAAATTGGGTAGGTTTTTAAAGGTACTTTCCCAAATTTTTTATGCAAACCCATGGTAAATTTTTTGTCAATGCCTAAATAAGCACCCCATTGATAAGGTTCGCGACAACATTCAGTTGAATAATTTGAACCAGTAAGAACATATTTTACTTTATTCTTTCTAGCAAATTTGTACATCGCGGAAAAGAAAGCTATATCTTGCGGGCCATCTATATTAGGCACCTGAGCCTGAAAGTAAGACCTTTGCAAGTCTTTCATTTCTTCCCAATTTACAACTTCGGTAAACAAATCAAGATTAAGGCCATTCAGAAGCTTTTCAATATTGCTCACCGCCTGATTTGAATTCCAACCTGCATCCACATGAAATACCAAAGGACGCAAGCCAAGGATTTCTTTAGCCAAGTAAGTGGCATAAGAACTATCTAAACCTCCACTAACGCCAATTATACAATCGAAATCTTTATTTCGATTCTCTTTTTTAATTTTATCTGCTAACTGAAACATTTCTTGTTGCCCTGCATCATCAGTATGCCAATTAGGTAAAATATTGTTAACATAATTATGGTAATAATCACTTATTCCGTTTTCATCAAATACAATATTGGGATCTGTAGTATCCATGATTGTTTTTGTGCAAATTTGGTATGGTCTCATTTTCTATTTTGATTTTAATAATTCGTTATAAAGCTCTATATAATTTAAATAATTTTTATTCATATCATACATTTCATTTGCCCTTTGTAAGCAATTTTTATAATAAAATTCTTTCCCATTTTTTGAAATTAGTTCAATTGCCTCAACAACAGCTTGTAGATTTCCTGTTTCAACCTTGATGCCCGTTTTATCTGTTACTATCTCGTTTAAGGCTGTATTGTTATATACAATTGAAGGAGTGCCACATGCCATGGCTTCAATGGGTGTTAAACCAAATGATTCTTGATATGAAAGACAAAGAAGCATGTCTGCAGCCGAATACAGTTCTGCGAGTTCGAGCTGACTTTCAGTTCTTTTTATGCATTTTATCTTGGAAGAAATATTTTTCGCTATTGATTCATTAATTCCTACCAAAATTAGTTGGTAATTGGAAGGAAGCATTTCGGATAATAATATATAATCATCTAATCCTTTAGACTTAATCCAGGTAGTACCCGATGCAATTAAAAACTTCTTATTTTTATCTAAACCATATTTTGCGATAACATTTACCGTATTTTCTTTAGGATTAAATAGGTTTAAGTCTATACAATTAGCTATGGAGGTTATTTTATTTTTTGATAAAAAAGAAGATTTAGCAAGATTAGCAACCCAATCTGATACACCTACAAAAGTTAAATTATGAATAGCATTAAACAATTTATCTTTTTGATAAAACTCGCTTTTAGATTTATCAAAAAACAATGACTTGGGGTATTTTTTGCTTTGAGGACAGCTATTACATTCAGTTTTCCATTTGTTACAACCAACTAAGGTGAAATAGGAACAATGGCCTGTAAAAGCCCAACAATCGTGTAAGGTCCAAACAACAGGTTTGTTAAATTCTCTCAAAAACGTAAATAACAATGGAACATTCAAATAATATCCATGCATTTGATGTAAATGAATAATATCTGGATTAATGGTTTTTAGCCGATGAATTAATTTTAACGTTGCATATCTAGAACCGTTTAAATGCTCGCCCAAAAATCTTGTTTTTAATAAATGTAGGAGTATTGAAAACTTATTCCCAAGTTTGATAACTTTTGATTGACTTTGATTGTAACCTCTAGCAAAAGTTATGTAGCTATCAAACCCAGATTTCATGGCAACAAGGCCAATTTGCTCGGCTATTCTTCCGGTTGAGCCACTATTTACTTCTATATTAATTTGAAATAATATAGGTTTACTCATTTTTTAAGCAAAATATCTATAAATGTTGTTTCTAGATCCTCATCAGTTAAGTAGGAGAATTCTTTGTCTAACATGGTTCTGCTTATCCCTAACTCAATCTTCTCTTTTCTTCTAAAAAATTCAATGGTAGAAAAGTTGGCTTTATTAATAAACTCGATATGTTTTGACGCAGGCATTCTATTAATAGCCCATGAATTGCTGCCTTTAACAAACATCCATTGTTTTTCAGAAAAAGCCCAATGACCGTTCCATTTCTCAGTAAAAGCATGGCACTGAAAATCTACTAAATGAGAGGTATATCCATCTTTTTTCATCCACTTATTCATTGAGGTATAACAATCTTCTAACCCATCTACATGTTCAAGAACACATTGAGAAAAAATGAAATCAACGGTATTATATTTTACCAATTTGTCATCATTCCAAGGAGCAAAATATTTGATGTATTTTCCATTGGCACCATTTTCTTCAATATCTTTTCTAATACTAGCAATTCTATCTTCATTCAAAGATATCTCCAATTGGGCATCGGGCAATAAATCTGATGGAAAAATTTCACCAGTAATTTGCCTTTCTTTAAATATTTTAACTATAGCATCAAAATCCCTCAATAATTCATCTTTTGAGATGTAATTTTGAACATCTAATGCATAATAAGATTTTGAACCACTTAATAATGCCGCAATTCCTGCCCCTAACGAACTACCTGGGCCAAGCTCAGCAACAACTTCTGGCACTTCTGTAACGCCATTATTACGTAATTTAGAAAGATGTTTAGCCCATACTCTAAAAGAATATTCAGGACTTCCGCCAGTTCCCAAAGGAAATAACTTATTGAATAAACTCAATTTCCTTAACCTTCTTATTGTGAAGGTTTTTAAATCAACGCCTTTAATGTAGATGTTCATAATTATTATTTTTTGTTTGCTATTGTTTGTTGCTAGAAATTATTTCGCTAAGTTTAGTGGAAGTTATAAATTCGGCGTCAGGCCATCTTTTGAGTATTCCTTTTAATAAACCATCTATTGCCTTTAAACCAGCATCTGCATTGGCCTGACCCAAAGAACCTACGTAATTTACCCTGTGAGTGCTGATAACAGCTGGCTTAGACCAAAAGAAAGCACTTGAAATATCATCCATACAACTTTCATTCCAATCTAAAAGAGATGGATCAGAGGGTTCAAACCCACAATTTCTGGTTAAAATCAATTGACCAAAACTATTTCTTTTACCTAACCAATTAATTTCTTTTGATGTAGTTCCATCTCCATTAGGATATACTTGAAACTTATACCTGATTAATGATTTAATACCTATTGCGTGTAAAGTTTCTTCCAAAACTTTAGGTTCTGGTTTATTTGAAGCTACAAAATGGCGCGGAAAATAACCCAATAAAGTATTGAATAAATTAGCCCCTGAAATCAATACATCTTTAAACTTTTCAATATCTTCAAAAAATTCTGGGTCAAATGCCGCTAAATATTCCGGAATTTTTTCACCGTAAATTTCTGATCCGCCAATTGATCCATGATTAAAAGACAGCAGAACACCTTTATTGGATTGTTGAAGAGATCTTATCCATCTCAATGAATTTAAGTGCTCTCTGCCATGGAACTCGGGTACAAATAGGTTTTCTTTTATACCTTTCCTCCAAAGATTAATTACATTATTGTGATTTGGATACTTATTACAGGTTTCTGTAAAAGGTTCGTAATGATATTCATCAAAATTACAATCTGCTATTTTAACAAAATCCGGATTTGCAACCACACACATGGGAGTAAAAACAGGATGATTCCCGTTTATATCTTTATAACTCGTCAATACGTTAAACAATCTTTCAAGGTCATCATTTGATTCAAGACAATCAAATTTAGTGAAATTAGATTTATCAACATTCAAACCCTTACTCAGCATCTGGTTATAATCCCAATTACTGCGCGTTCTTATACTGCCCCAATCGTCTGATTCAAAAACAATCAATTTACGCTTGGTTCGCCATCCTGGGATATTACTTAAATGCTTTCTAATCATCATTGATTTGGTAAAATTACATCCAAATAATTTTGGGCTATTGTTTCAAATTTTAAATCTATTCTTACTTTTAAAGCATTGCTCATTAATAATTCTCTTAGATTTCTATCTGCAATCAACCTATTAATGGCCTCGGTTAATTGAGAAGGATTTCCAGGTGTAACTAAAATCCCATTCACTCCACTATTAATAATTTCATTATACCCATGAAATGTATCACTTGCCACACACGCCAATGGCACTGTCATTGCTTCAATTAAAGCATTAGGGAAACCTTCTTTCAAAGATGGCAACACAAAAATTTGAGCTTCTGATAATTGCTTTCTAAAGTCTAATAAATGGCCATGAAAAATAACTCTATTTTCCACTTTTAACTCTTTTGCCAAATTCTCTAAATTGGTTCTTTCACTCCCATCACCAACAATACTTAGTTCCCATGAATTATCACTTATTTTTGCAAATGCCTTTATTAAATATTCATGCCCTTTTACCTTTTCCAAACGACCAACGGTAACTATTCGGTTTAAAATTGGAGTATCTATTCTCTCAATAATATTTACAGGATTGTTAATTACAGCAATATTTGGTGATTTTGTCTTTTTAAAAAGAACTGCCTTTGCAAAATTTGACTGAGCAATAATACCATTAGCTTTGCCATACAAGTGTTTTCTTAGC
>VEQB01000182.1 GCA_018883485.1 Bacteroidota bacterium | reverse complement strand
CTCTCCAAATAATTGGACAACAAAAAGTCGGTGGACCTCCCTCGCAGGTGCCACCGACTTTTTGTGTCCCGTTACAAGCTATGAAGCAAAAACGGTGTCCCAGTTAGAGATAGTCATAACGTAGTACTGACCACCTTCAATTGCGGCTTTATAAGGCGATAGCCCTTCTCTATTTTTTTGTACGGCAAACTCAACAATCAATACCGCATTTTTACCTAAGAGTCCGATTAACATTACCATAGCAACTTGTGCGTAGATATTATTTTCTAAACCTAAAACAGACAACAGAAATAAGGCACCAAAAATCCCTGGTGGTAAAGAAAGAATGATAGGTAATGGTAAAATAAAACTTTCGTACTGAGCCGCCAAAATAAGGTATACAAACAGAAGACAAATCAAGAAAATATAAATTGCTTCATTACCTGCATTGGCTTGCTCTTTAGAAGACCCAGCCCAATCAAACCCGTATCCTTTAGGCAATTTTTCATTCGCAACTTCTTTAATGGCGTCAATGGCTTGCCCGCTACTAAAGCCTGTTTGTGGCTCCCCGTTTACCATTGCCGAAGGATACATATTGTAACGGGTAACCTGCTCTGGGCCATACACTTTTTGAATGGTTAAGATAGACGATATGGCCACCATATTTCCATCTCGGTTTTTAACTGTTAACTTTAACAAGTCTTCTGGTTTGGCTCTATACTCTGGGGCAGCTTGAACCATCACTTTATACATTTGACCAAAGCGTATAAAATTGGTAGCATAATCACTACCTAAAAAGGTTTGTAAGGTGTTTAACACATCTCTAATCACCACTCCCTTTTGTGCGGCTTTGGTATTGTCTATATTGATTAAGTATTGAGGGAAACTGGCATCAAAGGATGAAAACGTATTTTTGATTTCAGGTCGTTTATTTAACTCAGCAGAAAAGCTATGAGCAATTTCTTCCAATTTTTTTAAATCACCTTTACCTGTTTTATCTAAAATACGCAATTCAAATCCGCTAGAATTTCCATAACCAGGAACGGGTGGCGGCGTAAAAAACTCAATTTTAGCATCCTTAATATAATTTGTTTTCTCTTTTAAAATAGCAATGATTTCTTGGTCAGTTTTCTTACGGTCACTCCAATTTTTCAAACTCATTAATTTCATACCATAAGAGGCACCGGTGCCATCGGTAACAAAATTATACCCCACCAAACTAGATACTGAGGCTACTTCTTCAATTTGAGAAGCCACTGCTTGTATTTCATTTAACACTTCTTCGGTGCGCTCCAAAGTTGCGCCAGATGGCAAAGTTACACTGGTATAAATAGTTCCTTGATCTTCGTTGGGGATAAAACCTGAGGGTAAGAAACTAGCTATACCCCATGTAAAAAAGCAAAATAGGATCAAGGAAATAGCCGTAACTATTCTTCTATTAACTATTCTTTTTAAAATGTTTTGATACTTATCGGCTAACTTGTTGTAATTGTTATTAAAGCCGTTGAGAAAAGTATTTAATACATTTTTTTTCTTTGGTTTACCATGGGTATTCTTTAGCAACATGGCACATAATGCTGGAGTTAATGTTAAGGCGCTAATACCAGATAACACAATGGAAATAGCTAGGGTTACAGAAAATTGTCGGTAAAAAATACCTACTGGCCCGCTCATAAATGCAACAGGTATAAATACTGCCGACATTACCAAGGTGATGGCAATAATAGCCCCCCCAATTTCTTTCATAGCCAATTCGGTAGCTTCTTTTGCATCCAAATGGTGCTCTTCCATTTTTGCATGCACAGCTTCTACCACCACAATGGCATTGTCTACCACAATTCCAATGGCTAGTACCAAAGCAAAAAGGGTAATTAAGTTAATAGAAAAACCAAACAATTGCATAAAGAAGAAAGTACCTATTAATGAAACGGGTACAGCAATAGCAGGGATTAAAGTTGAACGAAAATCTCCTAGAAAAATAAACACAATTAAAGCTACAAGTAAGAAGGCTTCTAATAATGTTTTTATCACCTCATGGATAGAAGCATCTAAGAAACTAGATACATCATAACTTGTGGTATAGCTAACACCAGCAGGAAAACCCTTTTGCAATTCCTCCATCTTTACTTTGATGTTTTTAATAACATCACTTGCATTGCTACCAGGTCTTTGTTTTAAAACAATTGCAGCCGATGGATTTCCATTTTCTTTAGAAAGTACATCATAATCTAAGGATCCAAATTCAATTTCGGCAATGTCTTTTAAATGTAGTATTTGGCCATCAGAATTTCGCTTAATCACAACATTTTCGTATTGTTCTTTGGTATTGTACTTACCAGAATATTTAATTACATATTGCAACGATTGCTCTTTTTTGCCTGAACTTTCACCCACTTTACCAGGAGCGGCTTCAACGTTTTGCTCTTTCAAACTTTGAACCACATCTTCGGCCGATATTTCATAGGTATTCATCTTAATTGGGTTCAACCAAACGCGCATGGCATATTCACGTTGGCCCATAATATCTGCAAAACCTACTCCTTCTATTCGCTTTAACTCAGGTAAAATATTGATATCTGTATAGTTGTATAAAAATTTCTCATCTAAGCTTTTATCTGTACTTAATAGGTTTAAATATAAAAGCATACTGTTTTGAACCTTTTCTACAATAACCCCAGATTTAATAACCTCTTCGGGCATCTCATCTAACACAGAGGCCGCTCTGTTTTGCACGTTTACAGCAGCAATTTCTGGGTCGGTACCAGCTTTAAAAATTATATTAATTACACTAGTTCCGTCGTTCCCAGATACAGACGACATATACGCCATACCGGGCACGCCATTGATTGCTCTTTCTAAAGGAGTAACTACGGCCTTAACGCAAGATTCTGCATTTGCACCTGTATATTTTGTTGTAACAGTAACCTCTGGTGGAGCAATATCTGGAAATTGCGTCATAGGCAACTGGGTAATTGCCAAACCACCTAAAATGGTAATTAGTAAAGAAATAACAATAGATAATACAGGTCTTTGTATAAATTGATTAAACATGCTTATTGCGAATTAAATTTTGATATAATCTGTTTCATCGAAATAAACTCGCCCTTAATTTGATCCCCATCTTTCACATTTTGAATACCTTCAAATACAATGATATCATTAGGGCTAAGGTTATTTTCTATTACAAATAAATGAGGCAAGCTCTGCTTTACTATAATATTTTTAGCCTTCACCGTATTGTTCGCATCTATTACATATACATAATATTTATCTTGTATTTCAAAGGTCGATTTTTGTGGAATTACTAGGGCATTTTCTAGTTCGTTTATAAGTTGAACTTTACCGCTAGATCCATGGCGGAGAAGGATATCTGGGTTTGCAAACTTGGCCCTAAAGGCAATATTGCCTGTGTTCTTATCAAACTCTCCGTCAATAGTTTCTATAGTACCTTTAAATTGGTGTGGTTGGTTATTTGCCAATAAAAGGGTGATTTTATTTTTCTCAATAGATGCTTTTTGAGACCTAATATTTAAATACTCCTTTTCGGAAACATTAAAGTAAGCAAATACCTCTTTATTATTAGAAATAGTGGTAAGTAAAGACCCCTCATCAATCATGCTACCTTTTTTAAATGGGATGCGATCTATTATACCCGCAAAAGGAGCTCTAATTTCTGCATAAGACAAATGCAGTTTGGCAACTTGCTCTTCAGATTTAGCTTCTTCTATCCTGGCATTAGCCGCATCTAGCAAGGCATTCACCTTATCCAATTCTGTTTTAGAAACTATATTTTTATCATATAATTTTTTTACATTCTCTAATTCTAATTGCTCAATTTTCAATTCGGCAGCTGCTGATTTTAATTTAGCTTGAGCCTTTAGCAACTCTAATTGAAATACTTCCTTATTAATATTAAAAAGAAGTTGACCAGCTGAAACAGAGGAACCTTCATCTACATAAATATTTTCAAGATGCCCTTTAACTTTGGTTCGTATTTCAACATTTTGTAAAGAGTGAATATCAGCCGCATAGTCTGTGGTAAAACTTGTATCTAGTACAATTGGACTAGTAGTTAAAAAAGTTTCTTTAGTTTTTGTGTCATTAGATTCGCTAGAGCATGCTATAAAGCATGCTCCTATGCCTATGGCAGTTAGAAATTTAATCATTATTAAAATTTAATTGGAAATAAGAAATAACAGAAAATAACCGGCAGCGTTATAAAAAACCTGCTAAATAGCCTAAGAAATTAAAAAACTCGGTGGCTTTATGATATTTTGGTGATACTTAGAAACAAAGGAAGATGCGCGAAGTTCAAATGAAAACTTTAAAGAAAAGTGAATGATGGGCAAATAAGAATAAAACTCCTTAGCATCATCTTCTTCAGAAATTTCTGATTCCAAGTAAAATATGTCTTCAGAAACAGGGGGTTTAGTCTCTTCCAAACAGCAATTAACCTCCTTATTATCAAATTTTTGAAGGCTATTATTGGTTGTTGCATCTGCATTATACATAAAGCATAGGGCAAACAAAAAAAGCAATACTAACTTGTTCATCATTTTCGGGTGCGAAGATATAAATATTCCATCAATAAGCCAAAACTAAATCAATATTACAAGCTAAACTCTAACACCAAACAAATAGCCAACCAAGGCAGATAATCCCATGGCAATAGTACCCCAAATTGCAATTCGTAATACCGCTTTTGGCATGTTAGATCCACCTGTTTTTGCAGCTACCATTCCTAAAATGATGAGAAAAAGAATTGTAAAACCATACAACCAATACTCTGTGCTTTTCTCTGGAGCAAAAAGTACTACTAAGAGCGGCAAAAAGCCACCACCAGTAAAGGCGGCACCAGAAGCAATTGCAGCCTGAGTAGGATTTGCTTTGCTAATTTCATTAATACCCAATTCATCTCTAATGTGCGCTCCTAAGGCATCATTTTCTGTAAGTTCGATAGCCACCTGCATGGCAGTTTCCTTTTTGAGGCCGCGTTTCTCATAAATTTTTGCCAATAGATTTAACTCCTCCTCGGGCATTTCTTCAAGTTCTTTCTTCTCCCTTTCAATGTCGGCCATTTCTGTATCTGTTTGCGAGCTAACAGATACATATTCTCCAGCAGCCATAGACAATGCACCAGCAACTAGCCCGGCAACAGTAGCCAAAACTGCAGGTTCTTTTGAGGTACTTGCAGCAGCAACACCAATTGCAAGACTAGAAATAGATATAATACCATCATTAGCACCTAATAC